>NZ_LZSZ01000001.1:0-4859 GCF_001665645.1 Mycobacterium sp. 852002-30065_SCH5024008
TCATCGACAACAGCCTCCCGAGCCGATCGGTGTACGGCTTGGTGTCGATGCCCTGCTCGGCGAGGTGGTCGAGCACCACCTGGTGTGCCCAGGCATGCCAGGACTCCTGCTGGATGAACGGCTTGATCGCCGCCTCCAGCTCCGGATCATCGACCAGCGATGACGCCTCGAGAACGGCCTTGATGAAGTGGCGCTCGCCCTCGGGCAGCAGCAGGTGCAAAACATTGATCATGTGCGTCGAGAACGGATCGTCCGGCACCCAGTGCAGAGGTGTCTGCGACCAGTCGAACCGGACCATGCGGCGATACATGGGGTGTCCATCGTGATGAAGTTGGACCTCGGGCATCAGAAGCTCCCTCCCGCCGACAGGCCATGCGGGCATCGACTCTCTGCGAACAACCGTTCACTCGGCCGCGTACCCACCCGGGGCGCCGGTTATGCGTACCGGTGGTACGAGGTTCCTGAGAGTTGCTGCCGCTCGTCGCCGGCGCTTCAGCCATGGACTCGACACGATGAACCGCAGAAACCGATTTGATATCGACTTCTACGCGCCACTTATGTTGACAAAAGTCACAAATTTAACATCACGCGATGCAGAAATTGTCGGCGAATGTGCGGCGACCGCGCCCCATTCCCCGGCGCGACTTATTGCGCTACGCCATTGCTATGTCTGCACTGCCGGCGTGGTATGCGGCATCGGCAAGTGTCGCCGTCGCTACGGCGGATGCCGTCCCTACGACGCCTGCCACCACTCCCAAACTGATCGACTTCGCCATGCGCCAAATTCCAGCGGAGCACATCCGAGCGGCCGGCTACGCCGGGGTCATCAACTACGTGTCGCTCTCGCGTCCGGGCTCGTCGATGGGCGCCAAGCCGATCACGCGGCCTTACGCCGAGCAGCTGTCCGCTGCTGGGCTGATAATCGTCAGCAACTACCAATACGGCAAGCCGGGCGGGACGGCACCATCGGACTTCAGGCGCGGGTTCGAGGGCGGCGTCGCCGATGCGCGCACCGCCTGGAAGTTGCATACCGCGGCGGGTGGCGGTCAGAGCGCCCCGATCTTCTTCAGCGTCGACGAAGACATCAACCACGACACCTGGAATAACCTGGCGCTCAAGTGGTTTCGCGGAATCAATTCGGTGCTGGGAGTGCAGCGCACCGGCGTCTACGGCGGTATCGACGTGTGCCAGTGGGCCGCCGCCGACGGCGTCATCGGCAATTCGCGCACCCCCGGCCACCGGTGGGCCTGGCAAACCAAGGCGTGGTCCGGCGGCAAGGTCGACCCTGCCGCCGTTCTCTACCAACGCGTTGTGAGTACCGCGTCGAATCCTGGCCCAGTAGTCGGGGGACTCGAAGTCGACGTCAACGACGTCCTCGCCGGGGATTGCGGCCAGTGGAACCTGCATCGGTGAGCGCGGGTGTCGTGGCACCTCCGAATATCCGGTGGAGCTAAGGGGACTCGAACCCCTGACCCCCACACTGCCAGTGTGGTGCGCTACCAGCTGCGCCATAGCCCCAAGTCGTGCCAGTCGAAGCTACACCACTGGCCACGGTCCTTCAAAGTTGCTGCTCAGGCAGCTTCGACGTCCGCCTCAGTCTCCACCAGGCCGGACGCCCGATCGGGCCCCAACCGCGTCTCCGGCGCCATGACCCAACCAACGGCGGCGACCAGCAAGACAATCCCGCTGATGCCGAAGCCCCAGCCGAAGCTCAGTTTCTCGGCCGCCCAACCGACCGTCACGGAGCCGACGATGGCGCCCAGATCGGACAGCATCTGCACCGCCGCCACCGGCATTCCCGCACGCGCCTCGCTGCCGAGAATGTCCGCCACCGCGGCCTGCATCGGGGACATGAAAATGCCTGTGGTCGCACCCGATACCGCCGCCGCGATCATGAACGCCGGCAACGTCGACACGACTCCCAATGCGGCGGTCGCGACGCCCGACGTTGCCAGGCCGATGATCAACAACGTCCGCCGACCCATCCGGTCGGACAAGTAGCCGCTGGGGATGACGGCCAGGGCGTTGCCGCCCGCGAACGCCGCAAGCGCCACCCCGATGACGCCGACGCTTTCGCCCATGACGTCGGAGAGGAACAGCGGCACCAGCGCGACGCGCAGACCGAACGCCGCCCAGCCGGTCGCGAAATTGGACAGCAGCGCCGACCAATACGCGCGGGACCGCAGCGCCTGCCGCATCGTCACCGTTGACCGGGTCGGCGGCGGGGGTGCCGCCAGCTCCGAATGCTTCAGCCCGTAGAACAGCACCACGGCCACCCCCAGCATCGCGACGCCGTACACGATGAATGGAGCGGTCAACCCCCAGCCCGCGGTCAGGCCACCGATCGCCGGCCCACCGACCGCACCCACCATGAACGACGTGGTGAACATCCCCGCGATCCGCCCCCGCGCGTCGGGCGGGCTGATGTGGATCATCAGCCCCAGTGCCGAGACATAGAACATCGTCGAGCCGATGCCGCTGACGGCCCGGAAAACTAACAGTTGCCAATAGGTCTGCGAATACGCGCACGCGATGGTGGACAACGCCACGATCAGCAAACCACCGATGTAAATCCGGCGCTCGCCCAGCCTCTGCACCAGCACTCCGCTCACCGGCGCAAAACACAACCGGCTCAACGAAAAGACGGTGACCAAGAAAGTCACCGCCTTGATGCTGACCCCGAAGGTATGGGCGAAAGCGGGCATCGCCGGCGAAATGACCCCGTACCCAAGCGCGACCATGACATTCGCCCAGCTCAGGATCCAGACTTCGCGCGGGAGCCGCGGAGAGCGGGAACCACGTTCTCCCGAACGGGTAAGCCTGAGGGAAAACGTCACCCAATGACTTTATTAACCACCTCGCGCGCGGCTTCCTGCACCTCCGCCAAATGCTCGGGGCCATTGAAGGATTCCGCGTAGATTTTGTACACGTCTTCGGTGCCCGACGGCCGCGCGGCAAACCATGCGTTGGCCGTCGTCACCTTCAATCCGCCCAGCGCCGCGCCGTTGCCGGGCGCGGCGGTGAGTTTCGCGGTGATCGGCTCGCCGGCTACCTCGGTGGCGGTCACCTGTTCGGGCGAGAGCTTGGCCAGCCGGGCTTTCTGGTCGCGATCGGCGGGCGCGTCGACCCGGGCGTAGAACGGCGTGCCGTATTCGGCGGTCAGCTCCTGGTAGCGCTGCGAGGGGGTCGATCCGGTGACGGCCAGGATCTCAGAGGCCAGCAGCGCCAGGATGATGCCGTCCTTGTCGGTGGTCCACACCGAGCCGTCGCGCCGCAGGAACGACGCCCCCGCCGACTCCTCGCCGCCGAAGCCGATGGTGCCGCCGATCAGGCCGTCGACGAACCACTTGAACCCGACCGGCACCTCGACGAGCTTGCGGCCGATGCCGGCGACCACCCGGTCGATGATCGACGAACTGACCGCCGTCTTCCCCACGGCGATGCCCTCCGGCCACGACGGCCGGTGCGTGTAGAGGTAGTCGATGGCCACCGCCAGGTAGTGGTTGGGATTCAGCAACCCTTCGTCAGGCGTGACGATGCCGTGGCGGTCGGAGTCCGCGTCGTTGCCGGTGGCGATCTGGTAGCGGTCGCGGTTGGCGATGAGCCCGGCCATCGCATCGGGCGAGCTGCAGTCCATCCGGATCTTGCCGTCGTGATCGAGCGTCATGAACCGCCAGGTCGCGTCGACCAGCGGGTTGACGACGGTCAGGTCCAGACGGTGCCGCTGCGCGATCTCACCCCAGTAGTCGACGCTCGCCCCGCCGAGCGGGTCCGCCCCGATCCGCACGCCGGCCGCGCGGATCGCATCGATGTCGACCACGTTGGGCAAGTCGTCGACATAGTTGGCGAGGTAGTCGTGGCGCTGGACGGTCCGCAGTGCCCGGGCCAGCGGCACCCGCTTCACCCCGGCGCCACCGCGCAGAATTTCGTTGGCGCGCTTGGCGATTGCGTTGGTCGCGTCGGTGTCCGCCGGCCCGCCGTTGGGCGGGTTGTACTTGAATCCGCCGTCCGGCGGCGGGTTGTGCGACGGCGTCACGACGATCCCGTCGGCCAGCGCTCCGGTGCGACCGCGGTTGTAGCTGAGGATGGCGTGGCTCACCGCCGGCGTCGGGGTGTAGCGATCGCGGGAGTCGACGACGGCCTCTACATCATTGGCCGCCAATACTTCCAGCGCCGACACCCACGCCGGCTCGGAAAGACCGTGGGTGTCACGGCCGATGAACAACGGCCCAGTGGCGCCGTGGGCGGCGCGGTATTCGACGATGGCTTGGGTGATGGCCAGGATGTGGGCCTCGTTGAAGGCCCCGTTGAGCGCGGACCCGCGGTGGCCCGACGTGCCGAACACCACCTGCTGGGCGACGTCGTCGACATCGGGCTGGACCGAGTAGTAGGCCGTCACCAGGTGAGGCAAATCGACAAGGTCTTCGGGCTGGGCCGGCTGACCGGCGCGGGGGTGGGCCATGGTTCTCAATTCTGCCCGTGGCGCACCTCCCTGACTTGTCAGGTACTTTTCTGACGTCCCGGATTCACCCACCCGTAAGTCCTGGCAAGGGGAAGGGATCACGCGTGGCACACGACTATCGCGAGTTGGCCGCGGTTTTCGCCGGCGGGGCGCTGGGCTCCCTCGCCCGGGCCGGCCTGGGCACGCTCACCGCCGGTGACCCAGCCAAATGGCCGTGGCCGACGTTCACGGTCAACGTCGTTGGCGCCTTCCTGTTGGGATACTTCACCACCCGACTGCTCGAGCGATTGCCGCTGTCGAGTTACCGGCGCCCCCTGCTCGGCACCGGGTTGTGCGGCGGACTCACCACGTTCTCCACGATGCAGGTCGAGACGCTGAGGATGATCGAGCACGGCCA
>NZ_LZSZ01000002.1:0-665 GCF_001665645.1 Mycobacterium sp. 852002-30065_SCH5024008
GTGGCCGTTGGGTTCCCGATCGCGGGCCGGCGTGACCCGGCCCTTGATGAGCTGGTCGGGTTCTTCGTCAACACCTTGGTGTTACGCGTCGAGGTGGCCGGGGATCCCAGTGTGGCTGAACTGTTGGGGCAGGTGCGCGCGCGCAGCCTGGCCGCCTTTGAGCACCAAGACGTGCCCTTCGAGCTGCTCGTGGAACGGCTGCACCCCACCCGCTCCCTGGCCCATCACCCCCTAGTGCAGGTCATGCTGGCCTGGCAAAACCACAACCTCGCCGAGCTGGACCTAGCCGGCGGGCTGGCGCTAGGTGAGCAGGTGCGGGTTAGCCCCTTGCCAGTGCAAACTTGCACGGCCCGCATGGATTTGACCTTCACCCTGTCCGAGAACTTCACCGAAGCGGGCCAGCCGGCCGGCATCGGTGGGGTAGTGGAGTTTCGCACCGATATTTTCGACCCCGCCAGCATCGAAACGTTAATTACACGATTCGAGCGGGTGCTGGCCGACATGACGGCAGATCCCTCGCGGCCGGTGTCTTCGATCGGGGTGCTCGACGAGTCCGAACGTGTCCGCCTGGATAACTGGGGTAACCGGGCGGTGTTGGACCGCCCAGCGGTGTCGGGGGTGTCGATCCCAGCGTTGTTTGCCGCCCAAGTCGGCCGCACGCCCGA
>NZ_LZSZ01000003.1:0-553 GCF_001665645.1 Mycobacterium sp. 852002-30065_SCH5024008
GTCTCGGTCGGGCCGTAGACGTTGAGCATCACCCCTGGTGGCGCCCACCGCTCCACCACCTCAGCCGGACACGCCTCCCCGGCCACCACCAACGCCACCGATTCCAACCCCTGCGGCGAGAGCATCGCCACCGCCGAGGGTGTTTGGCTGAACACACTGACCCGTTCCGCAATCAGCAACGCATGCAACTCTTCCGGAGAGGCGGTCACCGACTCGGGCACCACCACCAACCGGCCCCCACCGAGCAGGGCACCGAAGATCTCCCACACTGAGTAGTCGAATGCATAGGAATGGCACTGCGTCCACACCTGCTCTGCGGTCAGGTCCAACCGGGTATCAAACGCGTCGAACAATCGAGTCACGTTGTGGTGGGTCACGGCAACGCCTTTGGGCACCCCGGTGGTGCCCGAGGTGTAGATCAGATATGCGATATCGTCGGCGGCCGGGCCTGGCAGTGGGGTGCTGGGTTGGGTGTGGATGGCGGGGTCATCAATATCAATGACCGGCACGTGATGACCGTCGAGCCGCGAGCGCAGACCCGCAGTGGTGAGTA
>NZ_LZSZ01000004.1:0-151975 GCF_001665645.1 Mycobacterium sp. 852002-30065_SCH5024008
TCCTTCGAGTCCTTGTCCTCGTCGGAATCCTCGGACTTGTCGGAGCGGTCGAGCTTGTCGGCGAATTTCGTCAAGAGCTCCGCAAGTTTGCGGGCCTCATCAGAGTCCAGCGAGTCGTCGAATAATCGCTCGTCGCCCTCCGAGACGCGCTGCACGTAAACCGCGTTGTCTTTGATGCCGACGTCCCACCGGCCGCCCTCTTGACGAACCATTTGCTGCCGCCTTCCGACTAGTGACCTGATCGCAAACCGACGCGTCCCGCCGCGTTACTGGGTTGTTTACCCACTTGTGCCGGCAACGCCTCACTCGTGTGGGCCCGAATCGATCTAGTGCGTCGGGCCTACGGTGCGATCGGCCGCTTGAAGAAGCATGCGACAGAGAAGGCTCCGCGGTGGTCGGCGTCGAGTCCGACCATCTCCCACCCCAGCCGCCCCAGCTCGTCCGCCCTCAGCTTCATCTCGTCCATGGCGGTGTCCCCCTCCCGGTAATCCCACGTGTATTCCCACTGCTGCGGATACCACTTGCCGTCGGAGGCCAGCCACCAGCCCGGGCCCGGCGAAGGATTGTTCATGTGGTCGTAAGTACCACAGCCCGCGGCGTCCCCGGAACTGGTCTTGGCCCCGAGGAGTCTAAAAGCCGGTGCGCCTCGACCTCAGCAACTACGGGGCATACGCCCAACCGAGAAAGATGTTTTGCGAGTCGTTGGGGCTTGGCCTTATTTCCCGAATGTGCGGCGGAGTGAAGTAGTTGGCGGTGAGGTACTGGCCGCTGCCCTCGCTGAGCATGACGTGGCCGGTGCCGTGATCGAATCCGGGATTGCTCGTAAAAACGAGGGCCCCTTCCGGAATGTTGTCGGCGTTGGTGTGGATCTGCCCTTTACGGTTGAAGTCGTTGAAAGCATCCATCGCCGACGGATATCTGAACGCATGGTTGTAGGCCTGCTCGACAAATGCCTCGCACTGGACCGTGTTATTGGGGTCAGCGGCCATTTGGTCGCGAGCCCACGCCAGAGCATTGGCGGCCTTGTCTTCACCGGCCGCTGAAGCGGGCGTTCCCCCGCCCCCGCCGCAGTCCGGACCGAGGGCATCGAGCGTGCGTGTGTCGATGTCGACATCGGCGACGTAATGGCCGTCAGTTGTCTTGTACCAGAGGCTGTCCCAGCCCCCATTGGCAATCTGGTAGCTGAAGAAGCCCTTCACCGGGTCGCCCGCGGCATGGCACACGAGAGTGAGGACTTGGCCGGCGTTGTAAACGCCTTCTTGGCCCGCCTTCAAGTTGGGGCTGTTCATCCGGTTGGTGGTCTGTGCTTTGACGGTCGCAGTCGTATCCGCGTGAGCCGGCGCGGCAGTGGGCAGACCTAACGCAAAAACGGCTGCCGTTGTGGCCGCGATTGCTGCTTTCATTGCCCGGTCTTTCTGCCACGTCCCTATGAAATTGATCGGGACGCTACACCAGCGGCAAACGTTATGTGTTTGGAATGACAGTAAGAACTCCAGCCGCAATTCCTTAAGGAAAACTCGCGGCCATCAGCAATGCCGCCGGCCCGTTAGGACCGAAGGAACCTAGGAAAGATAAACTTGGGCGCCAACGGTCGCCATTCGCACTGCCCTTCTTCGCACGAGCGGCCTGCCAACTGACGATCAGCCCCGCGAGTTTCCTTCCGCGAACATGGCGTTGGCGGCGCGCGGCGTGAACCCAGCCCCTTGACAAGCGATTTCGCGTTTCACCCAGCCGGTGCCTCCGCAAGGAGTCTGGTCCCACCCCGGCTCTGCGAAGCTCAGCAGTGCTCCGCCCAGCACCGCTGAAGCGGGCAGTAGGTCGAATGCGCGATGCTCACCATGGATTGGACGTCTCCCAGCGTCACGTTCCTCGGATCCAGGTCGGCGTGCACATTTTGAGCGATCTGGTCGTACGTCCAGCCCCACCCGATATCGTCGCAGATGAGGCGCCCCATCCCGGTCAGAGCGGCGTCGTGGTCAGGCGGCCAACTAAATCCCGCGGCGCGCAGTTGGGCGAGGTAGGCGTCATCGGCGGGATCCGCGACGGCAATCGCGGCGCTCGCGAACAGAGCCGCGAACGCCATGACGGGGGCGACGAGTCGTGCCGACCAACGAGGAAGCTGCATGGATCCTGTTCCTTTCTCACGCCGGCGACGATGCCGCCAGGGCCGGCTCCCATGCGGGAGGAATACGAAGAATAGGAAATGCAGGGAAAATGCAGCTTATGGGAAGCTGAATAGTCGGATTTGCGAGAACCTATCGCCGGGGTCCCCGGGTTAGCGGGCCACCAGTCAGGGAGCGGGCGGCGGTGGCGGCGGCGTCCATCGCCGGCCATCGGTGGTCCACCCACAGGGCAGCCAGTTCAGCTGGGGGCCATCGAACGTCAGGCATTTGGGCGTGCCGGGCGGCGGCGTGGGACCCGGTGGGGGCTTGTCAGCGTGAGCGGTGGCCCCGCTGAGCATTAATGCCCCAACGGCCATAAATATCGCTGCCGACTTCCTCATCGCGGTTCCGGTGAATGGGGATCCACCAAGGCGACTGTCGCTAGCCTTCGGCCTGCGCGTTCACGTTATGAATTTTAGTCGCGCGGTCCTGTTAAAGACCTGGAGAATTCCTGACAATCGGCGGTGACGCGATCCAAAGTCAACGGGACCAAGTACCCCTACCTACCGCCCAGCTGAATGCGCGACGACGTGCACTACTTGGGGTCATGCACGCTCAACAACTCTGCGCTGCAACGGCTTTCGCCAGAGGAGTACAGTCGCGGGCATGAATTTGGTGGAGTGGCTGAGGACCCCGCACTATCTGCGGACGCGGTTGATGATGGAACGACAACCGATACGAAACCTCGAGATAGAGACCGTGTTCCTCGAAATCTCCCACCGCGACGCGCGGCTGCGGTTCCCGGTGATGCTCATGCTGCTGCCGAGGCGCAATCGCTCACCGCGGGAACAGGCCCCCCGCATCGATCAAGACAAGTGATTGCCGCGCGTCAGGATCGGCGCGTGTGGACCAGCCACGATGCCACGGGTGCGGCGCCGGCCCTCGATCGGGCATGCTTGCACTATGCACATCGTCAACGGCGTCCGTGACCCCGCGGCAAGTTTTCCCCTCGACACCGTCACCGACGATGCGGCCGAGCGCCGGCAGGCCAACCGGGCTGTCGCCGTCAGCGCCGTCGGCCTGGCGCTGACCGGTCTCATCGAATTGGCCATCGCGCTGCTGTCCGGCTCGGTGGCATTGCTCGGCGACGCGCTACACAACCTGTCGGACGTCTCCACCAGCATCCTGGTGTTCGTCGGCTTTCGGGCGTCGCGCAAAGTCCCCACCGAGCGCTACCCCTACGGCTACGAACGCGCCGAAGACCTCGCTGGAATCGGTGTGGCCCTGGTCATTTGGGGCAGCGCCGCCGTCGCCGCCTACGAGAGCATCAACAAGCTGCTCCGGCACGGCGGCACCCAATACGTGGGCTGGGGCATTGCCGCGGCCATCGTGGGAATCGCGGGCAATCAGCTGGTGGCCCGCTACAAGTTGGTGGTGGGCAAGCGGATTCGCTCGGCGACCATGGTGGCCGACGCCAAGCACTCCTGGCTGGACGCGTTGTCGTCGGCTGGGGCGATGCTGGGGCTGATCGGGGTGGCGCTCGGCTGGGCCTGGGCCGACGCGATTGCCGGGATCGTCGTCACCGGATTCATCTGCCACGTCGGCTGGGAGGTGACTGCCGACATCGCTCACCGCCTGCTCGACGGCGTGGACCCCGACATCATCACGACCGCCGAGGCCGTCGCCGCCACGGTGCCGGGCGTCACGCACGCGCACGCCCGGGCCCGGTGGACCGGCCGGACATTGCGCGTCGAGGTGGAAGGCTTCCTCTCTCCCGAGACTCCCCTGGCCGCGGCCGATCAGACCGGCCGTCTGGTTGCCGCCGCCCTGGCGCCGAAGATCCCCGAGATGCACAACTTCACCTGGACCGCGCGGGCCGCCTAAAGCGCGCGCTCAGCCCCGGCGGAATCGCTCCCGCAGCTGTGGGTCGTTTTCCCACCACAGCCCCGACGGTGCGACGCTTTGGATCTCGGCTCTTTCCGCGTTGTCCAACTCGGTGTCCACCCGCGCCGCGTGCGCCTTCTCGTTTGGGCGCGGTCTAGACGCCGACGCTCAGTTGCCGGGTTGCCCCTCGGGCTTGGGGCCACGGTCCTCGCCGGTTATGTACTTCGGGCAGTAATGGGCAGAAGCCAGGTACGTGAACTTGGCCGCGCTGGCACCCTGGAAAGCCGGATTCTGGTTGCGGAGTTGCGTCACGACCTCCGCGGACGACTGTCCGTCGTCGAGCAGGTCACACACCGACTTGGCGATGGTGACCGCGTTGCCGCCGTCCTGGTAGGTGATGCCGGCGTCGCGCAGGTCTTTGAGGAAGTCCTGATCGTTGTCGATGTCGGCATACGCGGGCGCGGCCAGGCCGATTGCGGCGACGCTCGTCAGCACCAGTAGAAATCGCATAACGCAGCGATTGTCGCAGACCTGTTGGGGAATAGCACCTCGCCGGGCAAACGGCGGGTGAACTCTCCCCCGGCCCCGCGGCTACGCCGCGGGCGCGCGGGAGAAGCGCAGGGCGGGGCGGCGCAGCGTCAACGCATCGGGCAGCGCTCCGACCTGCCGGCGCTCCGCGGGTTCCCAGATGTCGCCGTCGAGGACGCCGGGCAGGCCTGCCTGGCTGGCAATGAAAACCGGCGCGACGCCTTGCACGAACTGCCGGTGGTAATCCCTGAGCGCCGCGAACGCCCACTTCCCCAGCAGGCAGATGGTGAGCAGGTTCGCGATGGCCATCACCGCCATGGTCAGATCGGCAAGCGCCCACACCAACGTGAGCTTGGCCAGGGCCCCGAAGATGATGGACAGCAGCGTGACCACCTTCAGCACGTTGGCCGCCAGGCGCCGGCCGCCCAGGTAGAACAGATTGGCCTCGGCGACCACGTAATTGCTCAGCACCGAGGCGAACGCGAAGACGAACACCACCGCCGTCATCAACACCGTGGTCCACGAACCGAGATCGGCGGCGACCGCCGACTCCGTCAGGCTCGCACCGGCAATCGATCCCAGGCGGGCCGGGTTGTAGGTTTCAGGGCCCGACAGCAGCACGATGAATGCCGTCGCCGTGCAGATCACCATCGTGTCGACGAACACGGCGAGCGACTGAATCAGCCCCTGCTCCACCGGATGTGCCACGGTTGCGGCGCCGGCGATATTGGGCGAACTGCCCATCCCCGCCTCACAGGCGAACAGGCCGCGCTTGACGCCGGTGAACATCGCGGCGAGCGCACCGCCCGCGAAACCGCCTGACATTTGCCGGATTCCGAATGCGCCGCCGATGATCTCCTTGATCACCATCGGCAGTTCGGTGATGTTGACGGCCACAATTCCCAGCGCGAGCAGCGTGTACACCAGGGCCACCACCGGAAGCACGGATCCCGCGAACTGGGCGACCCGTCGCACGCCACCGAAAAGCACGGGCGCCGCCAGCACCGCCAAAACGACTGTCGTCCAACCGACCCCGATGCCGTGCGACGATTGCAAGACCCCGCTGATCGCGTTGGTCTCCACCATGTTGAACGCGGTGGAGAAGGTGACCACCAACAGCATGGCGAACACGACGCCGCCCGCGCGTGACCGCAGCCCGCGTTGGATGTAGAACGCGGGACCGCCACGGAAGGCGCCGTCGTCCGAGCGGACTTTGAAGATCTGGGCCAGGGTGGCTTCGATCACCGCCGTGGCCATGCCGACCGCTGCCACCACCCACATCCAGAAGACAGCACCGGGCCCGCCGACGGTCAGCGCGATCGCGACGCCGGCGATATTTCCGGTGCCCACCCGCGACGCGAGACCCACACAGAACGCCTGGAACGACGAGATCCCGCCGTCGTCGTGGTGGCGCGCTCGGCGGAGCTGGCGAAGCATGCGCCCGAAGTAGCGGATCTGAATGAATCGGGTGCGCACCGTGAAATAGATGCCGCCACCGATCAGCAAATAGATCAAGACGTGCGTATTGAGGATGTTGCTAAGGGGTTCGACCAACTGCTGCTGAAGGAAGTCCAACCCCTGCTTCCTTTCGACTACGGCCGCTGTCCGTCGCCGAAATGGTATGGGCGAATTGTTGATTACAGGTTTCGTTCACTCGCCGTTAGCGGGCGGATATGTAAAAAGCGCATCACATTCGCCACCGGGTCCACCCCTAAGAGGCGGCGGTGGGTGCCGAAAGCGCTTGGGGACAATACGAGTTGGCGGCGATTGCCGCGAACCGGGTGGCGTCGTCCCCCTGAAGCCCACGATTGAGCATCTGAATCATCCGGACGACGTCCGAAAGCTGCGAGCCCTCACTCACCAACTTGCAGACCGACCTGCCGGACGTAATCGCCTGATCCGGGTCCGAATAGGACAGGCCCGCCGCGTGCACCGTGGCGAGGAATGCGTCGTCGCTGCTGTCGGCGCGCGCGGGACCGGCCAGGCCGATCGCGGCCGCAATACCGAGCGAAATCAGAAGTAGCCTCACGGCTCACAGATCGTTCCAGAGCTGCGGCCGGCCCGCATCTCGTAGCGCGGATCGGTCGCTCAGGAGCTGCCGGTCGCGGTCGTCGTAGTGGTCGACGAGATCGCGTCCGGACAGTAGGCGCTCGCCGCGATCGCGGTGAATTTCTCCGCTTTTTCCTCGGTCAGTGCGGCTGCCTTGGAGGTCATCGCCTTCGCGATATCCGCCATCGCCGTGCCGCTGCCTGCCGCCGAGCACACGTAGTGGGCGGCCTGGATCACCTGCGCCGGGTCGTTATAGGTGAAGCCGGCCGAATTCAGCGACGCAAGGAACGCGTCGTCGGTGTCGTCGGCGTGCGCGGGAACGGCCAAGCCAATCACGGCCGCAACACTGGAAATCGTCAGAACAAGCTTCATAAATTCGAAATCGTCCCAGACGCGCGGGCGGTTCGCCGCTGGCGAAACAATTTTTAACAATCGTCAACCTTTGGTTGACAGCCGCACTTCGTCAACCTACCGTTGACGGCATGCCCGACCCGACCCGCATCGCCTACCCCGTCCGCCTCGACGAGCTGATCGGCGCCATCAAATCGGTCCACACCGACGCGCTGGATCAACTGGCCGACGCCGTGCTGGCCGCCGAGCACCTGGGCGAGGTCGCCGACCACCTCATCGGGCATTTCGTCGATCAGGCCCGCCGATCCGGGGCGTCGTGGACCGACATCGGCAAGAGCATGGGCGTCACCAAACAGGCCGCCCAGAAGCGGTTCGTGCCGCGCGCCGAGCCGGCCACCCTGGACCCCGAACAGGGCTTCGGCCGCTTCACCCCGCGGGCGCGCGGCGCCGTGGTGGCGGCCCAGAACGCCGCTCACCAGGCGGCCAACAACGAGATCACCCCCGAGCACCTGCTCCTCGGCCTCCTCGACGATCCGGCCGCGCTGGCCACGGTGTTGCTGCACCTGCAAAAGGTCGACACCGAAGCGCTGCGCGCCGCGGTCGAGCTGCCCCCGCCCAGCAGCGGGACTCCCGACCTCATCCCGTTCAGCGGCCCGGCGCGCAAAGCCCTCGAGCTGACCTTCCGGGAAGCACTTCGTTTGGGCCACAACTACATTGGGACTGAGCATCTGCTGCTGGCCCTGCTCGAGTTGGAGGAAGCCTCCTCCGACGAGGGACCGCTGGGCCGATGCGGTGTCGACAAGGCCCGTGTGGAGGCCGATTTGATCAAGGCGCTGGAATCGCTCGGCGGCGGCAAGACCGACCGCGCGGACGGCGGATCGGGTGTGGTCTGACCCCTCCCGGCCGCCTCACCGCGTGTGCGATCATTCGATGGTCCCCTTCCAAGGGTGCTAGGAGGCGAAGATGCACCGCTGGCTGTTCGTCCTGTGTGCGTTCCTCGTCGCCGCGGCGAGCGCCACCGCCGTCGCGGGACTTCCCGCTCCCCGCGCCTGGGCCGGTGATGCCCCGATCGGCCACATCGGGGACACGCTGCGGGTGGACACCGGCACCTACGTTGCCGACGTCACCGTCACCGGCGTGTCACCCTGCGACCCACCCCCCGGATTCGGCTACACGCGCGAAGGCACCTATAAGGGCTTCCCGGGCAGCACCGTCGAGCGTGCCGACGTGGTCGTCCGCGCGGTCCGGGTACCCAATCCGTTCATCATGGCCACCAACTTCAGCTTCGACGGCGTAACCCCGTTCGCCGACGCCTACAAGCCACGAGCCACCGATGCGCCCGACGCCCTCGACAACGTGCTCACCAACGCGCCGAATGGAGCGATCGTGCGCGGCGAGGTGTATTGGGACGCCTACCGTGATCCCGTCTCCACCGTGGTGTTGCTGGACAAGAAGACGGGCTACCACCTCGCACAGTGGAACCTCTGACACGCGTCGTAACAACGAACTCGGTTGACGTTCAACAGCTTGCCGACATTGCCGCGCGCACATTCCCGTTAGCCTGCCCCGCATCGATGGCGCCGGCGAACATCGCAGCATTCGTCGAGGCCAACCTGTCGCCAGACCGCTTCGCCGAATACCTGGCCGATCCGCAACGCGCGGTTCTGACCGCGGCGGACGACGACCGAATCGTCGGTTACGCCATGCTGATTCGCGACGGTGACGCCGCCGAGCTGTCCAAGATCTACGTTGCGCCCGAGCACCACGGCAGCGGGGTCGCGACCGCGCTGATGGATCTCGCGCTGGCCACGGCCCGCGAATGGGGCGCGCGCCGCGTGTGGCTGGGCGTCAATCAGGCAAACCAACGCGCGCAGCGGTTCTACGCCAAGAGCGGCTTCACGGTCAGCGGCACGCGGACTTTTCAGGTCGGCGCCGGGCGCGAGGACGACTTCGTCATGACCCACGTGCTTCGTTGACGCCGGCCGTCAGCGCCAGGAGTCGAGACATGGCCCGCAGATACTTCTTTCGGTACCCGCCGGCCAGCATCTCCTCGCTGAAGATGGTGTCCAGCTTCGCGCCCGAGGCCACCACCGGCACGCCGGCGTCATAGAGCCGGTCGGTCAGCGCCACCAGCCGCAGCGCGACGTTCTGGTCTTCGATGCCGTGCACGCCCGTCAGAAACACGGCGGTCACTCCCTCGATGAGGGTCAGATACCGCGACGGGTGCATGGTGGCCAGGTGCGCGCACAACGCGTCGAAATCATCGAGCGTCGCGCCGTCGACCCGTGCGGCGCGCTCGGCCACCTCTTCGTCCGGCAGCGGCTGCGGCGCCGGCGGCAAGCCGCGGTGCCGGTAGTCGGGACCCTCGATCTGCACGGTAGTGAAAATGCTTGCCAGCGTGTTGATTTCCCGCAGGAAGTCCTGAGCGGCGAATCGGCCCTGGCCGAGCTGCTCGGGCAGCGTATTGGAGGTGGCCGCCACGGACACCCCCCGCTCGACCAGTGACGAGAGCAGCCGCGAGATCAGCGTGGTGTTGCCGGGATCGTCCAGCTCGAACTCGTCGATGCACACCGCGGTGTAGTCGGCCAGCAGGTCGACGCATTCGGCGAAACCGAACACCCCGGCCAACTGCGTTAGTTCCCCAAAAGTTGCGAAGGCCTTGGGATTTGACGACTCCGGCCCGTCGCCGGGCAGCTCGTAGTAGGCGGACGCGAGCAGGTGGGTCTTGCCCACGCCGAAGCCGCCGTCCAGGTACAACCCCACACCGGGCAGAACCGCCCGTCGGCCCAACATTTTTCGTCGGCCCGCCCGTCGTTCCACGGCCTGCCGGCAGAAGTCCCGGCATGCCACGACGGCGGCGGCCTGCGTCGGCTCGGACGGATCGGGCTGGTACGTCTCGAAGCTCACGTCGGCGAACGTTGGGGGCGGCCTCAATTGAGCGATCAACCGCTCGGGTGAGACGGTCGGATGCCGATCCGCCAGGTGCGCCACTCGCGTGGACGGGGACCCGTGCATGCCAGAACTGTAACGGCGTGCTGCAATCGACCTCATGTCCCTTCCCGAGACGCCACTGTCGCTGCTCGGATCGATACGCGAAGTCGACGACGGTGAACTCCCCCGGCTCTACGGCTACCCCGAACACGACGGGACATGGGTGCGGGCCAATTTCATCACCAGCGTGGACGGTGGGGCCACCTCCGGCGGCAGCAGCGGAACGATGGGCGGTCCCGGCGACCGATTCGTCTTCAACCTGCTGCGTGAGCTCGCCGACGTCATCGTGGTCGGCGCGGGCACCGTGCGGGTCGAGGGCTATTCCGGCGTGCAGCTGAGCGTCGCCCAGCGCCAGCAGCGGCAGGCCCGCGGGCAAAGCGAGGTCCCGCCACTGGCGATCGTCACCAAGTCGGGTCGCCTCGACCGCGACATGGCGGTGTTCACCAGGACCGAGGTGCCGCCGCTGGTCCTCACCTGCGCGGCGGCCGCAGCCCCGGCGCGCCGGCTGCTCACCGACCTGTGCGAAGTGATCGACTGCTCCGGGAGCGACCCGGGCGAGGTCGACGAGGCCGTCATGCTGGCGATCCTCGGCGCTCGCGGGATGCGCCGCGTCCTGACCGAGGGCGGGCCGATGCTGCTCGATTCGTTGATCCAGCGCGACATGCTCGACGAGCTCTGCCTGACCATCGCGCCCTACATCGTCGGCGGGCTGGCCCGGCGGATCGCGACGGGCCCCAGCCAGCTGCTCACCCGGATGCGCTGTGCCCACGTTTTGACCGACGACGCCGGTTACCTGTACACCCGCTACGTCAAGGCCTAGCTACTGTGGTCGACATGAGTCGGCAGATCACGTTCGCCACGATCTTGATTGCGGCGACCACCGTGGTGGCCGGCTGCGTCCCGGGCCTGGCCGCCGACCCGCGCTTCGCCACCAACTCCGGCGCCAAACCCCAGGGTGCGGCCACCGCCAAGCCGCCCCCCAGCGGCCCGCCGCCGCTCGCCGCCCCCAAGAACGACCTGCCGTGGCACGACTGCACGTCGCGGGTGTTCGGCGACGCCGCGGTGCCGCCCGCGGCCGGGGTCCAGCTGGATTGCGCGAACTACGACGCCGACCTGGACCCGAATGGCGGCGGAACCGGCACCGTGAGCGTCGGCGTGGTCCGCGCCCGCTCGAACCAGACGCCGCGCGACGCGGGCCCACTGGTCTTCACCACAGGCTCGGACTTGCCGTCTTCGGCGCAGTTGCCGGTCTGGCTGTCCCGGGGCGGCGCCGACGTGCTGCAGACCCACCCGATCGTCGCCGTCGACCGTCGCGGCATGGGCATGTCGAACCCGATCGACTGCCGGGACACCTCCGACCGGCAAATCATGCGCGATCAGGCGCAGTTCCAGACCGGCGACGACCCCGTCGCCAACCTGTCGGACGTCGCGAACAACGCCACCACCAGCTGCACCGACGCCATCGCGCCGGGTGCGTCCGCCTACGACAACGCCCACGCCGCCTCGGACATCGAGCGACTGCGGTCGCTGTGGGACGTGCCGGCGCTCGCGCTTGTCGGGATCGGCAATGGCGCGCAGGTGGCGCTGGCCTACGCCGCGGCGCGACCCGACAAGGTCGCCCGGCTGATACTCGACTCGCCAGTTGCGTTGGGCGCCAGCGCCGAAGCCGCCGCCGAGCAACAGGTCAAGGGCCAGCAGGCCGCGCTCGATGCGTTCGCCGCCCAGTGCCTCGCCGTGAACTGCGCGCTGGGTTCCGACCCCAAGGGCGCCGTCAGCGGGATGCTGGCGGACGCCCGCGCCGGCAAGGGGCCCGCCGGGGCGTCGGTGGCCCAGCTGGCGAGCGCCATCACTGTCGCGCTCGGCTTTCCCTCGGGCGGCCGCGTCAACGCCACCACCAGCCTGGCCAACGCTCTGGCATCCGCACGGTCCGGCGACACCAATCAGCTGACCAACCTGATCAACCACGCCGACGCCACCGAGGACTCCGACGGCCAGTTCGTCAACACCTGCAGCGACGCCGTCAACCGCCCGACCCCGGACCGCGTGCGCGAACTGGTCGTGGCGTGGGCCAAGCTGTATCCGCAGTTCGGCACCGTCGCGGCGCTCAACATGGTCAAGTGTGTGCACTGGCCCACCGGCTCGCCGCCGGCGCCGCCGAAATCGTTGAAGGTCGACGTCCTATTGCTGGGCGTGCAGAACGACCCGATCGTCGGCACCGAAGGGGTCGCGGCGACGGCGGCCACCGTCATCAACGCCAACGCGGCCAGCAAGCGGGTGATGTGGCAGGGCATCGGACACGGCGCCAGCATCTACTCGAGCTGCGCGGTCCCCCCGCTGATCGGCTACGTCAACAGCGGCAAACTGCCCGGCACCGACACGTACTGTCCCGCCTGATTTTCCGGCCGCGCGCCGGTGTACGGTGCGCTGGTGACGGCAGCTGAATCGAGCCGAGCCGGCTCCCGCGATTGGATCCTGGCCGCCTTTCGTCCCCGCAGCGGCCCCCCGAGCGCGGCGACCATCGTGCGGTCGGCGTTGTGGCCCCTGGCGATTATGTCGGTGCTGCACCGCAGCATCATCCTCACCCTCAACGGCAACATCACCGACGACTTCAAGCCGGTCTACCGGGCGGTGCTGAACTTCCGGCGCGGCTGGGACATCTACAACGAGCACTTCGACTACGTCGACCCGCACTACCTGTACCCGCCCGGCGGCACGCTGCTCATGGCGCCGTTCGGGTATCTGTCATTCACGCCGTCGCGGTATCTGTTCGTTCTGATCAACACCGTCGCGATCCTGCTGGCCTGGTACCTGCTGCTGCGGATGTTCAAATTCACCCTGTCCTCGGTGGCCGCGCCCGCCCTGCTGCTGGCCATGTTCTGCACGGAAAGCGTCACCAGCACTCTGGTGTTCACCAACATCAACGGCTGCGTGCTGCTGGCGGAGATACTGTTCCTGCGCTGGCTGCTCGACGGCCGGGTCAGCCATCAGTGGTGGGCCGGCATCGCGATCGGGCTGACGCTGACGCTCAAACCGCTGCTCGGGCCGTTGCTCTTGCTGCCGCTGCTGAACCGCCAGTGGCGGGCGCTGGTTCCCGCGATCGTGGTGCCCGTCGTCGTCAACCTGGCCGCGTGGCCTCTGGTCAGCGATCCCATGGACTTCGTCACCAAGACGGTGCCCTACATCCTGGGCACGCGTGACTACTTCAACAGCTCGATCGAGGGCAACGGCGTCTACTTCGGCCTGCCCACCTGGCTGATCGTGTTCCTGCGGCTTCTGTTCACCGTGCTGGCGATCGGCGCGATGTGGCTGCTGTATCGCTACTACCGCACCCGCGACCCACTGTTCTGGTTCACCAGCTCGTCGGGCGTGCTGTTGCTGTGGTCGTGGCTGGTGCTGTCGCTGGCCCAGGGCTACTACTCGATGATGCTGTTCCCGTTCCTGATGACCGTGGTGTTGCCCAACTCGCTGATCCGCAACTGGCCGGCGTGGCTCGGTATCTACGGCTTCTTGGCGCTGGACGACTGGCTGATCTACCGGTGGATGAGATACGGCCGCGCGTTGCACTACCTGAAGATCACCTACGGCTGGTCGCTGCTGCTCATCGTGGTGTTCACCGTGCTGTTGTTCCGGTATCTGGACGCGAAGGCCGAGAACCGGCTGGACGAGGGCATCGATCCGGCGTGGCTGACGCCCGGGCGCCAGCGCGCTAGCGTGGATGCATGAATCCGAAGCTGCAGCTGACCGATGCCGAGTGGCGCCAGAAGCTCACGCCCGAAGAGTTTCACGTGTTGCGCCAGGCCGGCACCGAGCGGCCCTTCACCGGTGAGTACACCGACACCAAGACCGAAGGCGTCTACCAGTGCCGCGCCTGCGGGGCCGAATTGTTCCGCAGCACAGAGAAGTTCGAGTCGCACTGCGGCTGGCCGTCGTTCTTCGACCCGACGAACTCCGATGCGGTGATCCTGCGGCCCGACCACTCGATGGGCACGACGCGCACAGAGGTGCTGTGCGCGAACTGCCACAGCCACCTGGGCCACGTCTTCGCCGGCGAGGGCTACCCGACACCGACCGATCAGCGCTACTGCATCAATTCCATCTCGCTGCGCCTGGTGCCTAAGGGGGCGTAGTCGGCTTTCCGGCCCGGCTTTCTTGGCGACGTTTATGTGTCGCGGGAGCGGCCGCAAGGGGCCGCGCGAGACGGCGCGAACTCAGTCCACCCGGGTGGCGTGCACTTCCCAGAACGGGGCGTGCACCCGGCCGTGCACCAGCCACGGTTCCATCAAGCGGAACTGTTCCAGCAGTTCCTCGACCTGATCGGCCACGTCGGGATTGCGCGCGGCCATCATCTCGATCTGCTCGACGCTCATGTTGACCAGGTAGGTCGTCGGGCCGAGGTAGGTGATCTCCCAGCCGCCGAGGGGAAGCACGTCGCGAAAAGCCTTATCGGACAACGTCCGCAGCATCTTGAATCCGTTGACGTTGTGCTCGCCGAACTCGAACATGTACAGCCGCGCACCGGGCTTGGTGGCTCGGTGCAGCGCTTGCACGTAGGACCTCTGTAGCTCGGGATCGGTGCTGAAGGTGTGGTAGAAGGCGCAGTCGACGACGGTGTCGAAACGGCCTTCCATGCCCTCGAGCTTGGTGGCGTCGGCCAGCTCGAAGTTGACCGAAACCCCTGCCCTGCGGGCGTTTTCGCGGGCCCGCTCCAGCGCGGCTTCCGACCCGTCGATGCCGGTGGCCGCATACCCCTTCGACGCGTAGTAGATCGCGTGGTGGCCCGGCCCGGTGCCCGGGTCGAGCACCTCACCTTTGATCGCGCCCAGGGCGACCAGTCGCTGAACCACCGGCTGCGGGCCGCCGATGTCCCACGGCGTGGCGGCCGGCAGTCCGTGGGACGTCCGCTCATCGCGGTACATCTCCTCGAAACGGGCCGGGTCGGTGACGTCGGGGTGGCTCATGGCAGCGCGTTCACCAACTGCTCGACCGGCACGCGCGGGCCGGTGAAGAACGGCGTCTCCTCGCGGGTGTGCCGGCGGGCGTCGGTGGCGCGCAGCTCGCGCATCAAGTCGACGATGCGGTGCAGTTCGGGGGCCTCGAAGGCCAGGATCCATTCGTAGTCACCGAGCGCGAACGCCGGCACCGTGTTGGCGCGGACGTCCTTGTACTCGCGGGCGGCCATGCCGTGTTCGGCGAGCATGCGGCGTCGCTCCTCGTCGGGTAATAGGTACCACTCGTAGGACCGCACGAACGGATACACGCAGATGTAGTTGCCGGGCTCCTCGCCGGCCAAGAACGCCGGGATGTGACTCTTGTTGAACTCGGCCGGCCGGTGCAGCGCCACGCTGCTCCACACCGGCGAACAGGCCCGCCCCAGCGCGGTGGTGCGCCGGAAGTCGGCGTAGGTGGCCTGCAGCGCCTCGATGGTTTCGGCGTGGGTCCAGATCATGAAGTCGGCGTCGGCCCGCAGGCCCGCCACGTCGTAGAGGCCGCGCACCACGACGCCGCGCTCCTCCTGCTGCTTGAAAAACCGCGACGCGTCATCGATGACGGCATCGCGGTCTTCTCCGAGCTCGCCCGGCCGCACGGAGAAGACCGAGAACATCAGGTAGCGGATCGTCGCGTTGAGGGTTTCGTAGTCGAGCTTGGCCATGGAACCTATCGTGCCACTTCCACATCGAGGGCCTCGATCGCGCGGCCGGCCGCCCCGATGCATGCGGGCACGCCGATGCCGTCGAGGTAGCTGCCGGCCACGGCGAGCGTCGGCGGCAGGCCCGCGCGGATCTCGGCCGCCAGTTCGGCGTGGCCGGGCCCGTACTGCGGCATGGCCTCGATCCAGCGCTGCACGCGGGCATCGACCGGGTCGACGGCCAGGTCGAACACGTCGACCAGGTCGCTCAGCGCCCAGCCCAGCAGTTCGTCGTCCGAGACGCTGACAGCCACGTCGTCGCCGCAACGACCGAACGACAGCCTGAGCAGCTGGGTGTCCCCGCGGGCGCCCCATTTACGCGACGAGAGCGTAATCGCCTTGCTCCGCAACGGCTCTCCGGTGGCCACCAGCACGCCGGAACACTGCGGGAACGGCGTGTCGCCCGGCACCGCGAGCGCGACCACCACCGACGACGCGCTGGTGATCCGGCCGGCGGCGGCGGCGCTGCTCGGGGCGACGTCGGCGACCAGGCGCGCCACCCGCGGGGCCGGGACGGCCAGGATCACCGCGTCGGCGTGCCATCGGGCGCCGGTGTCATCCAGCAGCGACCACCCCGGTGCGGACGGTTCGAGCCGTTTCACCGCGGCCCGGACCCGGTGCGGCCGGCCGCGCTCGACGAGCGCGTCGAGCAGCACCTGGTACCCGCCGTCCAGCGCCCCGAACACGGGTGCGCCGGTCGCCGGCGGCAGCGCCTGGCGGACAGCGTCCGTCAGGCTGGTGGCCCCGCGGTCCAAGGCCGCCGCGACGCCGGGGGCCGCCGCGCGCAGCCCGATCGTGGCCGCCGAACCGGCGTACACCCCGCTCAGCAGCGGATCCACCGACCGCGCCACCACCTGCTCGCCGAACCGCTCACCCACCAGTTCGGCCGTCGAGGGATCGCTGCCGGGTCGCCAGTCCAGCGGGCGGCCGGGTTCCGCTTCGATGCCCGCCACGGTCGCCTCGTCGACCAACCCCGCCACGGAGGCGGCCGACGACGGAATCCCGATCACCGTGCCGGTGGGCAACGGGTGCAGCGTCTGCTGGCTGTAGATCAACGGCCGGGCGCCGGTCGACACCAGTTGGCGCCCCGACAGGCCCAGCTCGGCCAGGAGCGCGGGCATCTCGGGCCGGCGCAGGATGAACGCCTCGGCACCCAGGTCCATGGTCTGCCCGCCGACCCGCTCGGTGCGCAAGATCCCGCCCAGCCGGTCGCCGGGATCGAACACGGTGATGGCCGCGTCGTCGCCCACCGCCGCGCGCAGCCGATATGCCGCCGTCAGGCCCGAAATACCGCCTCCGACAACACAATACGAAGGCGTCATAGCGAGTGGACCAGTGACACCAGATCGGTCAGCACACCGGGGTCGGTCTCGGGCAGCACACCGTGGCCGAGGTTGAAGACGTGACCGGTCACGCCCGCGTCGACGGCGCGGCGCCCATCGTCGACCACGGCCCGGGCGGCGCGTTCGACGGCGGGCCATCCCGCCAGCAGCACCACCGGATCGAGGTTGCCCTGCAGCGCGGTACCCGCCGCGACCCGGGCGGCCGCGTCGGTGAGCGAGGTTCGCCAGTCCACGCCCACCACCGTGGCTGTGGCTGGTTTCAAGACGGTGGACATGGCCCCCAGCAGTTCGGCGGTGCCGACCCCGAAGTGCGTCATCGGCACGCCGTACTCGGCCAGCGCGCCGAAAACCCGGGCGCTGTGCGGTTGCACGTAGGTGCGGTAGTCGGCGAGCGACAGCGCGCCCGCCCACGAGTCGAACACCTGTATGGCGTCCACGCCGGCCTCCAGCTGCGCCCGCAGGAAGCCCACGGTGATGTCGGTCAGCTTTTCCATCAGCGCATGCCAGCTGTCCGGTTCGGCCAGCATCATCGCCTTGGTGCGGGCGTGGTGGCGGCTGGGGCCGCCCTCGATCAGATAGGACGCCAGGGTGAACGGCGCGCCCGCGAACCCGATCAGCGGGACGCTGCCGAGCGCGGCCACCAGCAGCGTCACCGCGTCGCACACCGGCTGAATCCGTTGCCGGTCAAGGGGTTTCATCGCATCGACGTCGGCCGCGGTGCGCACGGGCGACGCGATCACCGGCCCGACACCCGCGACGATGTCCAGGTCGACGCCCGCGCCGAGCAGCGGCACCACGATGTCGGAGAACAATATCGCCGCGTCGACGTCGTGCCGGCGCACCGGCTGCAGGGTGATCTCGCAGACCAGGTCGGCGTCGAAGCAGGCCGACAACATGTCGGTCTGGGCCCGCAGCGCCCGGTATTCGGGCAGCGAACGACCCGCCTGCCGCATGAACCACACCGGGATCCGGCCGGGTTTGCCACCGGTGACGGCGGCCAGATACGGCGACTCGGGGAGGTCGCGGCGAGTACTCATTGTCCTCAATGCTGCCACGAGGGTGCTGCTGCGTAATATCGACGACCGTGCCAGTCAGCCACCCGCCCGTGAATTACGACGAGTTCCCCAGCCTGCGCTGCGAGGTCGGGGACAACGGCATCCTGACGCTGGTTCTCGACGCCCCCGGCCTCAATTCGGTCGGGCCGCAGATGCACCGGGACCTCGCCGACATCTGGCCGGCGATCGCCCGCGACCCCGACGTGCGCGTCGTGCTGGTCCGCGGCGAGGGCAAGGCATTCTCCTCCGGCGGCAGCTTCGACCTGATCGCCGAAACCATCGGCGACTACGAGGGCCGGATGCGCATCATGCGGGAGGCCCGCGATCTGGTGCTCAACATGGTCAACTTCGACAAGCCCGTGGTCTCGGCGATCCGGGGCCCGGCCGTCGGCGCGGGCCTGGTGGTGGCCCTGCTCGCCGACGTCTCGGTGGCGGGCCGCACCGCGAAACTCATCGACGGGCACACCAAGCTTGGCGTGGCCGCGGGCGACCACGCCGCGATCTGCTGGCCGCTGCTGGTCGGCATGGCCAAAGCCAAGTACTACCTGCTCACCTGCGAGACGCTGCTCGGCGAGGAAGCCGAGCGCATCGGCCTGGTGTCCACCTGCGTCGACGACGATGAGGTGCTCTCCACGGCGACGCGGATCGCCGAGGATCTGGCCCGCGGCGCGCAGAGCGCCATCCGGTGGACAAAGCACAGCCTCAACTCCTGGTACCGCATGTTCGCGCCCACCTTCGAGACCTCGCTCGGCCTGGAATTCCTCAGCTTCAGCGGCCCCGACGTGCAGGAAGGGCTGGCGGCGCACCGCGAGAAGCGGCCGGCCCGATTTACCGGCGGAAATGGCTTCTGAGCAGGGGCGATACCGGCCGACGAGGTCGGGTAACGGGTTGGTAGCGGTCGGCGCGCCTGATTCCGCGTGTCGGCTGATAGGTCTACCGTCGGACCCTGTGACCCGCGCCGCGACGACGCAGTGGGGGCACCTCCCGCTTGCGGGGGACGGCAGCGATGCGGAGGAGCGGCGCAAATGACCCGGGCCGCGACGACGCAGAGTGGCCCGGATGAACAGGAGCGGCGCCAAGTGACCTCAGCTGAACCGGAGCCATTCCGCGAGGCGGTAGCGGCGATGAACGGCGTCACCGTCCGACCGGAAATCGAGCTAGGCCCCATCCGCCCGCCGCAACGCCTGGCGCCCTACAGCTACGCGCTGGGGGCCGAGGTCAAGCATCCCGACCGCGAAATCGTCCCCGAGCGATCCGACGGCGACGCCTTCGGCCGCCTGATCCTGCTGTACGACCCGGAAGGCGCCGACGCGTGGGACGGCACCATCCGCCTGGTCGCCTACATCCAGGCCGACCTCGATCCCAGCGAGGCCGTCGACCCCCTGCTGCCGGAGGTGGCGTGGAGTTGGCTGGTCGACGCGCTGGAGTCCCGGATGGAGCAGGTCACCGCCCTCGGCGGCACGGTCACCGCCACCACCTCGGTGCGCTACGGCGACATTTCGGGGCCGCCGCGTGCCCACCAGTTGGAGCTGCGGGCGTCGTGGACGGCGACCACGCCCCAAGTCGGCGCCCATGTCGAGGCCTTCTGCGAGGTACTGGAACACGCGGCGGGTCTCCCGCCGACGGGCGTCACCGATCTGAGTTCGCGGTCACGCGCCTGACATGTGCGAACCGGCGGCCCACGGGGCCGGCAGCACGGCGCCCGACGACACCGAACCCGCGCCCACGCCCCTGCTGCACCCGGCCGAAGGGATTCCGGACCTCTCGGTGACCGCCCGCCAGATCCAGGAGGCGGCGGAGCTCCTGGACCGTGGTCGCGGACCGTTTGCGGTCGACGCCGAGCGCGCCTCCGGTTTCCGGTACTCCAACCGCGCCTACCTGATTCAGATCCGGCGGGCCGGCGCAGGCACCGTCCTCATCGACCCCGTCAGCCACGGCGCCGACCCGCTCGAGGCGCTGCGGCCCGTCGCCGAGGTGCTCAGCGAAGACGAATGGATCCTGCATTCGGCCGACCAGGACCTGCCCTGCCTCGCGGAAGTCGGCTTGCGGCCATCCGCGTTGTACGACACCGAGCTCGCCGGGCGGCTGGCCGGGTTCGAACGGGTGAACCTGGCAACCATGGTGGAGCGGCTGCTCGGTTCCGGGTTGGCCAAGGGGCACGGGGCGGCCGATTGGTCCAAACGCCCGCTGCCCGATGAATGGCTCAATTACGCGGCGCTGGACGTGGAACTGCTCATCGAGCTGCGGGCCGCGATCGCCGACGTGCTGGCCGAGCAAGGCAAAACCGGTTGGGCCACAGAGGAATTCGACTACCTACGGGTGGCGGGCGCCAGGGAGCCCAGCGCGGCGACGCGGCGGGACCGGTGGCGGCGGACGTCGGGAATCCATCGGGTACGCGACCAGCGCGGCCTGGCCGCGGTCCGCGAGCTGTGGTTGACGCGCGACCGCATCGCCGAGCGCCGCGACATCGCGCCGCGACGCATCCTGCCGGACTCGGCCATCATCGAGGCCGCCATCGCCGACCCGAAGACCCTCGAGGACCTCACCGCCTTGCCGGTGTTCGGTGGGCGCAATCAACGTCGCAGCGCCGCCACGTGGTTGGGGGCGCTGGAGGCTGCCCGGCAAACCAAGAACCCGCCCGTCGATGCCGAACCGCCGAACGGTCCTCCGCCGGCGGCGCGGTGGAGCAGGCGCAAACCGGAGGCGGCGGCACGACTGGAGGCGGCGCGGGCGGCGCTGTCGGAGGTGTCCGAGCGGGTGCACGTCCCGACCGAGAACTTGGTCTCGCCCGACCTGGTGCGACGGCTGTGCTGGGACTGGGAGCCCGCCCCCGACCCTTTCGACGCCGTCGAGACGTTTCTACGCGCCGGGCAGGCCCGGCAGTGGCAGCGCGAATTGGTGGATCCCGTTCTGGCCCGGGCGCTGCAACCGCCCGAAGAGGACCGCGACTAGCCCCGACGGTGGCGACCCGCTTCGCCCGGCTCCGCAGCGCTCGCGATCGCCACTTAGTCGAGGTGCTCGCGGATCTCCGCTTCGGTGACGGCGTTACCCAGCGCGGCGACCCACCCGGTGATGCGGCGGGCCACGTCCTGGTCCGTCAGCCCCAGGTCGGCCAGCAGCTCTCCCCGCGAGGCGTGCTCGTAGAACCGCTGCGGCAGGCCGACGTCGCGGCACGGCACGTCGATCTCCGCGCGCCGCAGGGCCGCCGACACCGCCGACCCCACGCCGCCGTTGACGCCGTTGTCCTCGCACGTGACGACCAGCTTGTGCTGCGCGGCGAGCTCGATCACTCCCTCGGACACCGGCAGCACCCAACGCGGGTCGATCACCGTCACGCCGATCCCCTGGTTGTGTAGCCGCTTGGCGGCCTCGAGCGCCATCGGGACGAACGCGCCCACGCCCACCAGCAGCACGTCGTGGTTCAGCCCGGCGGCCGGGACGGCGAGCACGTCGACACCCGCGCGCCGCTCGAGGGCCGGAATGTCTTCGCCCACATCGCCTTTGGGAAACCGGAGCGCCGTCGGTCCGTCGTTGACCTCAAGCGCCTCGCCGAGTTCCTCGCGCAACCGGGTGGCGTCGCGGGGCGCGGCCACCCGCATGCCGGGCACGATGCCCAGCATCGACATGTCCCACATGCCGTTGTGGCTGGCGCCATCCGAACCCGTGATCCCGGCCCGGTCGAGCACCATGGTGACGGGCAGCTTGTGCAGCGCCACGTCCATCATGATCTGGTCGAAGGCCCGGTTGAGGAAGGTCGAATAGATGGCCACCACCGGGTGCATGCCGCCCATCGCCAGGCCGGCCGCCGACGTCAGCGCGTGCTGCTCGGCGATGCCGACGTCGAACAGGCGATCCGGGAACTGTTGCCCGAAGGCGCTCAGCCCGGTCGGGCCGGGCATCGCCGCGGTGATGGCCACGATGTCGCGGCGCTTCCTGGCGTAGCCGATCAGCGCGTCGGAGAAGGTGGCGGTCCAACCGGGACCGGCGACCTTGGTGGCCTGCCCGGTGACCGGATCGATGACACCGCAGGAATGCATCTGCTCGGCCTCGTCGTCCTCCGCCGGACCGAAACCCATGCCCTTACGGGTGACGACGTGCACGATCACCGGCCGGCCGAAGCCTCGCGCGTGGCGCAGCGCCATCTCCACCGCGCGTTCGTCGTGGCCATCGACCGGTCCCACGTACTTCAGCCCCAGGTCGGTGAACAGCAGCTGCGGGGACAGGGAGTCCTTGATGCCGGCCTTGACGCTGTGCATGAACCGGTAGGCGAGCTCGCCGAGCAGCGGCAGCGAGCGCACCGCGTCGCGGCCCTTCTCCAGGGCGTGCTCGTAGGCCGGCTGCAGTCGCAGGGTGGCCAGATGGTCGGCGACGCCGCCGATCGTCGGCGCGTAACTGCGGCCGTTGTCGTTCACCACGATGATCACCGGCCGCTTCGACGCCGCGATGTTGTTCAGCGCCTCCCAGCACATGCCGCCGGTGAGCGCGCCGTCGCCGACCACGGCGACCACGTGCCGGTTGCGGTGGCCGGTCAGCTCGAACGCCTTGGCCAGGCCGTCGGCGTACGACAACGCCGCGCTGGCGTGGCTGGACTCGACCCAGTCGTGTTCGCTCTCCGCGCGCGACGGATAGCCCGACAGCCCACCCTTTTTGCGCAGGCTCTCGAAGTCCTGCGAGCGCCCGGTCAGCATCTTGTGGACGTATGCCTGGTGACCGGTGTCGAAGACGATCGGATCATGCGGCGAGTCGAATACCCGATGCAGCGCCAGCGTCAGTTCGACGACGCCGAGGTTGGGCCCGAGGTGTCCCCCGGTCGCAGCGACCTTGTGGATCAGGAACTCGCGAATCTCGGCGGCCAGTTCGCGCAGCTGCTGTTGGGACAAGTGTTGCAGATCAGCGGGCCCGCGGATCTGTTCCAGCATCCCGATAGTCTACGCAGCGTCGGAAGGAACAGCAGGGGGCCGGAGGCAGCAGGCCTACGAGGGTCTGAAGAGCTCGGCCAGGGTGTCGCGAAGTTCGGGATCCGCGAGGACGACGACCTCGTCACCGGCCTGAAGCTCGGTGTCGCCCCGCACCGGCACCAGGCCGGTGGTGCGGACCACGATGCTCACCCAGATGTCGCCGACACGGTCACTGAGCCCCTCCACCGTGCACCCCTCGGCGGCAGAGCCCGGGGCAACGCTGAATCGATGGACCCCCTCCGGTTCGTCCGCGAGCCGCACACCTATCTCCCATGGCTGGGTCTCCACGGTGCGCATGGGCAGTTCCAACAGTTTTGCGACGCCGGGCACCGAGCTGCCTTGCACCAGAACCGAGAAGATCACGACGACGACCACGATGCCGTAGAGGCGTTCGGCGTTGGGAATGTGTGCGGCGCGCAGCAACTCGCCGAGCAGAATCGGCACCGCCCCTTTGAGGCCGGCGAACAGGATGAAGACGCGTTCGTTTCGCTTCAGGTGCACGCCAACCAGGCATGCGCTCACGGCCAGCGGGCGGATCAGCGCCGTCAGGGCAATTCCGAGGACGATCCCGGGAATCCACACGTCGGGGTGGGTAAGGACGCCGAGGTCGACGGTCAAACCCAGCACGGCGAAAGCGACGATTTCGGCTAGACCGGCCAGGGCGGCGTGGAATCGCTTGATCTCCGGCTTGTAGGGCGCGCGCGCGTCGCCGATCACGATGCCGGCGACGAATACCGCCAGAAATCCCGATCCGTGTGCAAGCGTGGCGATGCCGTACAGCATCAGGATGGATGCCAGCGTTCGTAACGGGTAGAGGCCTTCGCTCGGCAGCGCCACGCGGCGCATGAAGACGAGCAAGGCGCGGCCGCCGATCACCCCGACGGCCAGGCCGATCGCCATCTGCAGAGCGAATTGAGTTCCGACGGCGGCGAATCCGGCTGCGCTGAGGCCGCCGGCGGCGATCAGGCTGGACATCAACGAGATGCCCACCGGATCGTTGGCGCCGGACTCGCCCTCCAAGATGGTGCTGCTGCGGCCTCTGATCTCGCGTTTGCCCAGGACAGAGAACACCACGGCCGGATCGGTGGGAGCTATGGCGGTTGCGACGAGCACCGCGGGGAACCAGCTCACTCCGCCTGCGTAGTGCAGCACCAAGGCGGCACCGGCGGCGGTGAGGGCGGTGCCCACGACGCCGACCGACAGGATAGGAGCCACCGCCGCGCGGAAACGAGAAGGCCCGATATGCATTCCGCCGTCGAACAGCACCAGCACCAGCGCGATGGTGATTACCTGTTGCACGATCCGCTCGGACGGTGGTTGCACCGCGGGCACGGAGTGCACCACCGCTGCCGTTCCGACGAGCACGAGCAGTGGAACGGGGACCTTGACCCGCTCCGTCAGACGGTTCGCCAAGACAGCGACCAGCCCGACCGCACTGGAGAACAAGATGATGAGCGCGAACCGAAGACCATCGTTCACGATCGCGGCACCCGGAGACGCGACGGCGATTTGTCGGTAGGCACTCGTGCCTTTCGGTTGGTCGACAGGGACATCGAGGACATCGCCGACCAGACTTCCCGGCACACCGCGATGGAGTCTAGCCGCTTTCGGGGCACCCCACCCGCAGAGTCATTGCGATTACTCGTGTCTCGTCGGCTCTGGCGGCGCCCCTAAGCGCGCGTCAGCAGCGCGACGCATTCGGTGTGATGGGTCAGCGGGAACGCGTCGAACACCTTGATCTTCTCGACGGCATAGCTGTGGCCGAGGTAGAGCCCGATATCGCGGGCGAAAGATGCGGCCTCGCAACCGATGTGCACTATCCGCGGGACACCGGCGGCGGCCAGCAGATCGACGATTTCGCGCCCGGCCCCCGCGCGTGGCGGATCCAGCACCGCCACATCGGCGCCGGATCGTTGCGCGTTGAGCACCCGCCGCACCGAGTCGGTGACGACCTGCACCTGCGGCAGGTCGCCCAGTGCGGCCCGGGCGGCGCGCGTGGCCGCGCGCGAGGTGTCCACGCTCAGCACCCGACCGGTCTCCCCGACCGCGGCGCCGAGCGCCGCGGCGAAAACGCCGGCGCCGCCGTACAGATCCCAGGCGGTCGTGCCGGTGCCGGGCTGCGCCCAGTCGGCGACCAGGCGGCTGTACACCGTCGCCGCGCCGCGGTGCGCCTGCCAGAAGGCCGTCACCGGGATCTGCCAGCTGCGGGCGTCGACCCGCTGCACCGCCTCGTAGCTGCCCTCGACGACCTTGGTCGCGGTCTTCCTGCCCTGCCGCAGCGTGCGCACCACGTGGCGCGCACCGTCGTCGTCCACGACTACGTGCAGCTGGGCGGTCGGCGGCCATTCGGATTCGGCGATCCCGTCGAGCATGCCGGCCGGCAACTGCGCGCAGCGCAGGTCAGTCACCAGCTCGTCGCTGTGATACCGGTGAAACCCGGCGCGGCGGTCGGCGCCCACGTCGAGCCGGACCCGGGTGCGCCAACCCGTCGGCCCGGAGTCCGACAGCGGTTCCGCCTCGCCGTTCCAGCGGTGTCCGCCCAGCCGCTCCAGCTGATTGGCCACCACTTGCGCCTTGATCGCGCGGGCCGCCTCCGGGGCGGCGAACGCCAAGTCGCAGCACCCGGCACCGTCCACCCCGGCGATGGGGCAAAGCGACTCGACGCGGTCGGCCGACGGCTCGAGCACCTCGACAACCTCGGCGTGCCAATAAGATCCGCGGTCGGCGGTGACCCGGACCCGCACCCGCTCACCCGGTAACGCGTAGCGGACGAACACCACACGCCCCTCGTGGTGCGCCACGCAGCTGCCGCCGTTGGCCGGGGCGCCGGTGACCAATGTGAGCTCCTCGTGCGGCGGCAGCACCGCGCCGGGTGCGCGGGGGGATTCGGGGGTCAATCGAAGATTCCCCGACGAGTGTCCCCCGGGGCCACGTGGTGCTGCAGCGTCTGCAGCCGTTCCGACGAAGTCAGTTGCCACGGAACAGAAGTCACCATGACGTTCGGCATGAACAACAACCGGCCCTTGAGCCGCAGCGCGCTTTGGTTGTGCAGCGCCTGCTCCCACCAACGGCCCACCACGTACTCGGGAATGAAGACGGTGACCACGGTGCGCGGCGATTCCTTGCTGACCCGCTTGACGTAATCCAGTATGGGGCGGGTGATTTCGCGGTACGGCGAGGCGATGACCTTCAGCGGCACACTGATGTCGCTTTCCTCCCACTGGTGCACCAACTCGCGGGTTTCCCCGTCGTCCACGCTGACGGTGAGCGCCTCGAGCGCATCGGGGCGGGTCGCTCGGGCGTAGGCCAGCGCGCGCAGCGTGGGCAGATGCAGTTTGGACACCAGCACCAGAGCGTGATTGCGGCTGGGCAACACCACGTCGTGCTGGGCGGCGGCCTGCTCCTCCAGTTCCCGGGTGACGGTGCCGTAGTGCCGGTGGATCATCTTCATCATTCCGAACAGCAAACCCATGGCGAAAAGCGCGATCCATGCGCCGGCGACGAACTTCGTCACCAGGACGACCAACAAAACCGCGCCGGTGGAGAGCAATCCGACCGTATTGACGACCCGGGAGCGCACCATCTTGCGCCGCGCACGCGGGTCGGTCTCGGTGCGCAGCAATCGAGTCCAGTGCCGCACCATCCCGATCTGGCTCAGGGTGAACGAAATGAACACCCCGACGATGTACAGCTGGATCAGGGCGGTGACCTCGGCGCGGAACGCGATGATCGCCAGCAGCGCCGCCCCGGACAGGAACAGGATCCCGTTGGAGAACGCCAACCGGTCCCCGCGGGTGTGCAGCTGGCGCGGCAGGTAACTGTGCTGCGCCAGCACCGAGCCGAGCACCGGGAACCCGTTGAACGCGGTGTTGGCCGCCAGCACCAGGATGAGCGCGGTCACCGTGGCGATCAGCAGGAAGCCGATGTGGAAGCTGCCGAACACCGTTTCCGCCAGTTGGGTGACCAGGGTCTTCTGGTAGTAGCCCGGCGGGGCGCCGGCCAGTTGCGTGGCGGGATCCTCGACCAGCTGAACGCGGATCTGCTGGGCCAACACGATGATGCCCATCAGCAGGGCCACCGCGATCCCCCCCAGCATCAGCAGCGTCGTCGCCGCGTTGCGTGACTTGGGCTTCTCGAAAGCCGGAACGCCGTTGCTGATGGCCTCCACACCGGTCAGCGCCGCGCAGCCCGAGGAGAAGGACCTCGCCACCAGGAATGCCAGCGCGAAGCCCACGACCTGGCCGTGCTCGGCGTGCATCTGGAAGCCGGCCGACTCCGCACGCAGCGGGTTGCCCAGCACGAAGATCCGGAACAGGCCCCAGCCGATCATGATGAAGACGCCGACGATGAACGCATAGGTCGGAATGGCGAACGCGACCCCGGACTCCCGGATTCCGCGCAGGTTCAACGCCATCACCAGCAGGATGGCCGCCACGCAGAACCACACCTTGTGCTGGGCCACCAGCGGGATTGCGGAGCCGATGTTAGACATCGCCGACGCCGTTGAAACGGCAACGGTGAGAACGTAATCCACCATCAGGGCGCTGGCGACCACCAGGCCGGCGGTGTCACCGAGGTTGGTGGTGACCACCTCGAAGTCGCCCCCGCCCGACGGGTAGGCGTGCACGTTCTGCCGGTAGCTGGCCACCACGACCAGCATCACCGCGGCCACGGCCAGCCCGATCCAGGGCGTCAACGCGTACGCGGACAGGCCGGCCACCGAGAGCATCAGGAAGACCTCTTCGGGTGCGTACGCCACCGACGACAAAGCGTCGGAGGCGAACACCGGCAAGGCGATCCGCTTGGGCAGCAGGGTGTGACTCAGCCGGTCGCTGCGAAACGGCCGGCCAATTAGCAACCGACGCGCTGCGGTTGAAAGTTTGGACACGAGAGCCAAGAGTAAGCCCACAAGGGTTTGGCGGTAGCTTCGTAGGCGAGAATGTTTGCCGACCCGAAATCGGCTGGCCGACGTGGGTTGCCGATCGGGGGGCAGGACGCAGCCGAGAGGATCGGAAAGTGCGAGTAGTGGTGATGGGCTGCGGCCGCGTCGGTTCCTCAGTGGCCGACGGGTTATCGCGGATCGGCCACGACGTCGCGGTCATCGACCGCGACAGCACCGCCTTCAACCGGCTCAGCCCCGAGTACGCCGGGGAGCGGGTGTTGGGGCAGGGGTTTGACCGGGACGTACTGCTGCGGGCCGGCATCGAGGAGGCCGACGCGTTCGCCGCCGTGTCATCCGGGGATAACTCGAACATCATCTCGGCGCGGCTGGCCCGGGAGACCTTCGGCGTCAAGCGCGTCGTCGCCCGGATCTACGACGCCAAGCGCGCCGAGGTCTACGAACGCCTCGGCATCCCGACTATCGCCACCGTGCCCTGGACCACCGACCGCCTGCTCAACGCGCTGCTGCGCGACACCGAGACCGCGAAATGGCGGGACCCGACCGGCACCGTGGCCGTCGCCGAGGTCGTCCTGCACGAGGAGTGGATCGGGCACCGGGTGACCGATCTCGAGCAGGCCACCGGCGCCCGCGTCGCGTTTCTGATCCGGTTCGGTGCCGGCGTCTTGCCGGAACCGAAAACGGTCATCCAGGCCGGCGATCAGGTCTACGTCGCCGCGATCTCCGGCCGCGCCGCCGAGGCTATCGCCATCGCGGCCATGCCACCCAGTGAAGACCTCGGTTAAGGAGACGGCGGATATGAAGGTAGCTGTCGCCGGGGCCGGCGCCGTCGGCCGCTCCGTCAGTCGCGAACTCATCGGCAACGGCCACGACGTGACGCTCATCGAGCGCAATCCCGATCACGTCGACGTCGACGCCATCCCCGCCGCCCACTGGCGTCTCGGCGATGCCTGCGAGCTGAGCCTGCTGGAATCGGTGCATCTGCAGGACTTCGACGTGGTGGTGGCCGCGACCGGCGACGACAAGGCCAACGTCGTGCTCAGCTTGCTGGCCAAGACCGAATTCGCGGTGCCGCGGGTCGTGGCCCGGGTCAACGATCCCCGCAACGAGTGGTTGTTCACCGACGCCTGGGGCGTGGATGTGGCGGTGTCCACGCCGCGCATGCTCGCGTCGCTCATCGAAGAGGCCGTCGCCGTCGGTGATCTGGTGCGGCTCATGGAATTCCGTCGCGGCCAGGCCAACCTCGTCGAGATCACACTGCCCGACGACACGCCCTGGGGCGGCAAGCCGGTGCGCCGCCTGCAACTGCCCCGGGACGCCTCGCTGGTGACGATCCTGCGCGGCCCGCGGGTGATCGTGCCCGAGGCGGACGAGCCGCTGGAGGGCGGCGACGAGCTGCTCTTCGTCGCGGTCGCGGAGGTCGAAGAGGACCTGCGCAAGCTCCTGCTGCCGGACGGCCCGCCGCTCGACAGCTAGTCGCGGACGGGGTCGGCGTCGATCTGGACGCCGGTGTCACCGACCGCCGGCAGGGCACGCTGCACGGCTTTGATCGCCGCGTATGTCGCCAGCGCGGCCGCCACGGTCAGTGGCCACCCCATCGCGATCCGCGCAACCGCCAGCCAACCGGTCTGGTCGGCGTCATAGAGCAGGCCCTGGACGACGAACCGGGCGGCGAACACCAGCACCCAGCAGACCGAGGCGATGTCGAACGCGTAGACGGCCCGGGGCACGTCGCGCCATTCGCGACCACGCCCGCCGGCCCAGCTCCACGCGTAGCCGACCAGAGGCCGTCGGATGACGACCGACGCGGCGAACACCACCGCCCACACCAACGACATCCAGATGCCCAGCAGGAAGTAGCCCTTCGACTCCCCCACGATGTAGGCGATGAGCGCGCAGATGGCGACGCCGAAGAACCCGGAGAATGCCGGTTGCGGGGATTCGCGGCGGATCAACCGCCATACCAACACCAGCGCGGCGACGGCCAGCGCGGACCCGACCGCCACGAGCAAACCGGACACGCTCGAAGCAATGACGAAGATCACAACGGGCAGCGACGAATAGATGACACCGCTGACGCCGCCCACCTGCCCCAGCAGACGTTCCGGTGTGATGCGGCTGGCGGTCGCGGGTTCGGGCGAGCCCGACTCATGCGGTCCCGGACTCGACCCCCAATCGGCGGGTCGAGTCACCGCTGAATTTCGTAGTGCGGGTTGTAGATGGCCTTGGTGCCGTTCTCCAGCTTGCCCAGCCGGCCCCGCACGCGCAGCTTGCGGCCCGAGTCGATGCCGGGTATCCGGCGCTGGCCCAACCAGACCAAAGTGACGGTGTCGCTGCCGTCGAACAGCTCGGCGCGGACACCGCCCGGACAGGCCTTGCCGTTACATTCCACGCTGCGCAGCGTGCCGACCATGGTGACCTCTTGGCCACGCTCGCAATCGATGACTCGTTGCGCGCCGGTGAGTGCGACCTCGTCGGACAACTCCTCCGAGTCGCGTTGCTCCGGAGCCTCCGTCAAGCGGCGGGTGAGCCGGCGCAGATATCCTTGGGCCCCCATGGCCCCTCCTGACAATGCCGATAAGCCTTGGCGCTTCCATTTATGCCAACGGACACCGTAGACCTGTTGGTTCCCGCGCGCCAACCGACTCAAACGCCGCTGTTGGGCACAAATGAACGCCGGGGCAATATCAGGGGATGACTGTCGATCTGCGGGGTGTCACGACCGTCTTGCTGCCCGGCACGGGGTCCGACGACGACTACGTTCGCCGGGCTTTTTCCGGCCCGCTGCGCGAGGCCGGCGCCGTGCTGGTGACCCCGCGGCCCAACCCGGATCGGTTGATCGACGGCTACGTGTCCGCTTTGGATGCCGCCGCGCGCACGCGCCCGATCGCCGTCGGCGGCGTCTCGATCGGCGCGGCGGTGGCGCTCGCCTGGGCACTGGCCCACCCGGACAGGGCGGTCGCCGTCCTGGCCGCGCTGCCAGCGTGGGCCGGGGAACCCGAAACGGCGCCCGCGGCACTCGCGGCGCGGCATACGGCATCGCAGCTCCGTGCTGACGGACTGGAGGCGACGACCAACCAGATGCGGGCGTCCAGCCCGCCGTGGCTGGCCGACGAGCTGGCGCGGTCGTGGCGCGCCCAGTGGCCACAACTGCCCGACGCCATGGACGAAGCCGCCGGCCACGTGGCGCCCAACCACGCCGAGCTGGCCCGGCTGGGCGTGCCACTGGCTGTGGCGTCCGCCGTCGACGATCCCATCCATCCACTCCAGGTCGGTGTGGAGTGGGTTGCCGCCGCGCCGCGGGCCGCGCTGCGGACCGTGACGCTCGACCAGATCGGCTCGGACCCCGCCGCGCTGGGCGCGGCGTGCCTGGCCGCCCTCACCGAGCTGAGCTAGCGGGATTGGTTCAGCCGCCGGTGGTGGTGCGCAGCTGCTGCATGGCCGAACCGTCGACGCTGCGGCGCGCCGCCGGCTGGTTGGACCCCTCCTGCTCCGCGGCCTGTTGCGCCTCGGCCTGCTGGGCCTGCTGGGCGGCCGCGGCCTCCCGCAATTGCTGCGCCATCGGCTCGGGCAGCTGCACGGTCAACGGCGTGCGCACCGGAAGGGGTGTGTCACCGCGGCGAACCACGGTGTCCGCCAACGCCGCTCGCGCCTCCTGCTCGAGGGCTTCCATGGTCTCGTGGGAGCCGTTGATGACGCAGCGGATCATCCAGCGGTAGCCGTCGACCCCGATGAAGCGCACCGCACCGGAGGCGGAGCCGACCACCTCGCGGCCCCAGGGGCCGTCCTTGATGCTGACTTTGGCCGAGTCCTTGCGCAGGGAATCGGCGAGTTCACTGGCCACTTCCCGCCACAGGCCGCCCGTCTTCGGTGCCGCGTAGGCCGCGATGGTGAAGCGGCCGTTGGGCGTGACGACCCACACGGCGCTCGGAACGCCGGTCTCGGTCAGTTCGACCTGCAGCTGGCCCGCCTCCGGCATCGGAATGAGCACCGAGCCCAGGTCCAGGCGCGCCAGCTCCGCGACCGACGGGTCCTCGAAATCGTCGATATCGAACGGGCCCTCGAGTTCTTCGTCGAACTCGTCGTCGATCGGGTCAGCGACTGCGTCCACCGACTCGTCGCTGTCGTCGTTGCTTGAACGTCTGTTGAGTGCCATCACAAACTCGCATGTCCGCCGGAGGAACCGTGGCCACCGTCGCCACGGGATGTGTCGGCCAGGCCGGCCTCGTCGAACGACGACACCTCGACCAGCTCTAGCAGCTCGACCCGCTGCACGAGCAGCTGGGCGATGCGGTCGCCGCGGTGCACCACGATGGGCTCGGTGGGATCGAGGTTGATCAGCGCAACCTTGATCTCGCCGCGATAGCCCGCGTCGATGGTTCCCGGACTGTTGACGATCGATAGCCCCACGCGCGACGCCAGTCCCGAACGCGGGTGCACCAACCCGACCATCCCGAACGGGATCGCGACGGCCACGCCCGTGCGGACCAGGGCGCGTCGCCCGGGTTCCAGCTTGAGGTCTTCCGCGCTGTAGAGGTCCACCCCGGCGTCGCCTTGGTGAGCGCGCGTGGGCAGTGGAAGCTCGGGATCAAGACGGACGATGGCGAGACTGGTCGACACGGGGCCACAGATTACCCTTGACTGCGTGTCCGATACGCGCGTCGCGCCGCACAGTGTGCGATATCGCGAACGACTGTGGGTGCCATGGTGGTGGTGGCCGCTGGCCTTCGGGCTGGCGGGGCTGATCGCCTTCGAAGTCAACATGGGTGTCGCCCCCCGGCCTTCCTGGTTGCCGTACGCAACGCTTTTCGCGGTGGCGGCCGGCGCCCTGTTGTGGCTGGGCCGCGTCGAGATCCGGGTGACCGCCGACCCGAACGTCCCGGGCGGGGTCGAACTGTGGGCCGGCGAGGCGCACCTGCCGGTCACCGTGATCGCCCGGTCCGCCGCGGTCGCCTCGTCGGCCAAGTCCGCGGCCCTGGGCCGCCAACTCGACCCGGCGGCTTACGTGTTGCATCGGGCATGGATCGGGCCGATGATCCTGGTCGTCCTCGATGACCCGGACGACCCGACGCCGTACTGGCTGGTGAGTTGTCGCCGCCCCGAGCGGGTGCTGTCGGCATTGCGCAGCTGATCCCGAACCCCGGTCAGGCCGCGCAGTCGGTACAGATCATCAGGCCGTTCTTCTCGCTGGCCAGCCGGCTGCGGTGTTGCACCAGGAAACAGCTCGAGCAGGTGAATTCGTCGGCCTGCTTCGGAATGACGCGAACTGACAGTTCTTCCCCGGACAGATCGGCGCCGGGCAGCTCGAAAGACTCAGCGGTTTCGGATTCGTCGACGTCCACCACGGCCGAAGCCGCCTCGTTGCGCCGCGCTTTGAGCTCCTCCAGCGAGTCTTCCGAGACGTCGTCGGTCTCGGTGCGCCGTGGAGCGTCGTAGTCGGTAGGCATATTCGTTTCCCCTGCCCTATTGCCTCTTCATGCCTCGTGTCTCAGGCATCGCTTTGTACCAGCGTCGAACGCATCCACCAAATGATTCGTGCCCGGATCGCGCCCCGGTTATGTGTGATTTACGTCACACACCCATCTTCGCCCTTGCGTTCGCCTTTGAACAGTGCGTTTAGGGTGTGACTAGAGTGCACCTGTGGTCGCACAAATCACCGAGGGTACCGCCTTCGACAAGCACGGCCGGCCCTTCCGGCGGCGCAATCCGCGCCCCGCCATCGTCGTCGTCGTTTTCCTCGTGGTGGTGACGGCCGTGGTGTGGACGATCGCGCTGACCCGGCCGGCGAAGGTGCACGAGGTCGCGGCGTGCAACCCGCCGCCGAAAGGGGCCGGATCCGGGGCGCCCGCTCAGCTCGGTGAGCAGGTGTCGCGAAGCGCGATGATGGACGTCACACCCGCCAAGCTCAGCGACACCAAGGTCCGCGTGCTCAACGCCAGCGGCCGTGGCGGGCAGGCCGGTGACGTCTCAGGCGCTCTCAAAGATCTCGGGTTTGCCCAGCCGACGGCCGCTAACGATCCGCTCTATGCCGGCACGCGGCTGACCTGCCAGGGCCAGATCCGGTTCGGTACGGCGGGGCAAGCCACCGCGGCAGCGGTCTGGTTGGTGGCGCCGTGCATGGAGCTGTTCAACGACAGCCGCGCCGACGACTCAGTCGACCTGGCGTTGGGTACGGACTTCACCGCGCTGGCGCACAACGACGACATCGATGCCGTGCTGGCCACGCTGCGCCCCGGCGCCACCGAGCCGTCAGACCCCGCGCTGCTCACGAAGATTCACGCCAGCAGCTGCTGACGGCCGCGTCAATCGAGGATGGGGTCGAGGCCGTCGATTTCGTCCAGGGCGGCCAGCAGCTCGTCGGCGATTCCCGGCGCGGCGGCCAGCACCAGCCCGGCGCCCTCAATGTCGTTCGCCGGCAAGGAAACCCGCGCGCCCGCCTCAGCGGCGATCAGCGCACCGGCGGCGCAATCCCACGGCTGCAGGCCGTGCTCGTAGAACGCGTCTAGCCGGCCCGCCGCGACCATGCACAGATCCAGCGCCGCCGAGCCGATCCGGCGGACGTCGCGGACCACCGGCAGCAGCCGCGCCAACAGGGCCGCCTGCGTCGCCCGCCGCTGTCGCGAGTACCCGAAACCCGTGCCCAGCAGCGCCATCGACAAATCGTCGACCGCGGCGCACCGCAGCGGCCGCAGCCCCTGGTCGTCAATGACATGCGCGCCCAGGCCGGTCGCGGCCGAGTACACCCGGCCGGCGACGACGTCGGCGACCGCGCCCGCCACCGACACGCCATCGACTTGCACGCCGACCGACACCGCGTACGCCGGGATGTCGTAGACGAAGTTCACCGTGCCGTCGATGGGATCGAGCACCCACGTCACCGCGCCCGCGGGGGTCCCCGCCGGGTCGGCCGGGCCGCCGCCCTCCTCGCCGAGAATCGGGTCACCGGGCCGTAATTCGGCCAGCCGGTCCCGCAACAGGCGTTCGGTCTCCGTGTCGACGACGGTCACCGGATCGGTGGGGGTGCTCTTCGACCGCACCGCGCCGTTGCCCGGAAGTTGCGAGTTCGCCGGGGCCTCGCCGAAGACCTCGGCGCGGCGACGCCGCACGAACGCGGCGGCCTCCGTGGCCAGCGATTCGGCCACCGTGCGCAAGCGGGCGTGCTCGTCATCTCCTCGGGTCACCGGTCTATCGCATCACAGGCGGCACGGCCCCGCAGATACCCCGTAGGCGCACCAGCGCCGGGCTAAGGTGGGCGGACAGCCTCAGCCACGTCCAGGAGCTTCGATGACCAGCACCGACTCGACCACGGATACGCCCGGCACCGGCGCCGCCGTCGGCGCCCCACAGCGTCGGGGATTCGGCATCGACGTCGGCGGCAGCGGCATCAAGGGTGGCGTCGTCGACATGGACACCGGGCAGCTGATCGGCGAGCGGATCAAGCTGTTGACCCCGCAGCCGGCAACGCCGCCGGCGGTTGCCAAGACCATCGCCGAGGTGGTCAACGCGTTCGGCTGGACCGGTCCACTCGGGGTGACCTATCCCGGGGTCGTCACCCACGGTGTCGTCCAGACGGCTGCCAACGTCGACAATTCGTGGATCGGCAGCAACGCGCGCGACATCATCAGCGCGGAGTTGGACGGCCAGGACGTCACGGTGCTCAACGATGCGGACGCCGCGGGGCTGGCCGAGGAGCACTACGGCGCCGGCAGAAATCGGTCCGGTCTGGTCGTGTTGCTGACGTTCGGCACGGGAATCGGCTCCGCGGTCATCCACAACGGCGTCTTGATACCCAACACCGAGTTCGGCCATCTCGAGGTCGGCGGCAAGGAAGCCGAGCAGCGCGCGGCGTCGTCGGTCAAGGAGAAGAACGGTTGGAGCTTCGAAAAGTGGGCCAAGCAGGTCACCCGGGTGCTGGTGGCCATCGAGAACGCGGTGTGGCCGGACCTGTTCATCGCGGGGGGCGGCATCAGCCGCAAGGCCGACAAGTGGCTACCGCTGCTCGAAAATCGCACCCCGGTGGTGGCGGCGGCCCTGCTCAACACCGCCGGGATCGTCGGCGCGGCCATGGCCTCCACCTCCGACGTGACGCACTGATTTTCGCCCGGCAGAGCCGTTGCACCGCTCACTGTCGTTACAATGGTCATCGGCGACCGCCCGAACGATAGCGTGCAAACACCTACGCTGATCCAACGCCGACATCGACATAGCAGACACTTTCGGTTAACCATGCCCAATACCCACCGAAGGTGAGCCCAAACGAAGGGGTGTAAGTGGCAGCGACCAAGGCAAGCCCGGCAACCGAAGCGCCGGTGAAACGGACCGCCACGAAGTCTCCGTCCTCCCCCGCTAAGCGATCGGCGGCCAAGGCCGCTCATGGCTCCGCCCCCGCGAAACGCGCCGCCAAGGCGCCGGCACGCGCGGCCGAGGCCGAGGCCGGCGCCGGCGCCGCCGCCGACACCAAGAAGACCCGCGCCGCCAAGGCACCGTCGGGCCGCGGGACCAAAGCGGCCAAGGGCGCGCCGGCGGAGTCCGACGTCGACCTGGAGGCCGTCGAAGATCTCGACGACGCGGAGCTCGACGCCGAGCCCGGCGAAGACCTCGAGATCGACGCCGCCGACCTGAGCCTGGACGACCTGGAGGAAGACGACGTCGCGGCCGAAAGCGAGGACGCCGAAGCCGACCCGCCCGACCCCGACGACAGCGAGGAAGGGGCAACCGCCCCGGCGCCCGCCGTGGCCGCCGCGGCTCCCGCCGAGGACGACGAGGAAATCGCCGAGCCCTCCGAAAAGGACAAAGCCTCCGGCGATTTCGTCTGGGACGAAGACGAGTCCGAGGCGCTGCGGCAGGCGCGCAAGGACGCCGAACTCACCGCATCCGCGGACTCGGTTCGCGCGTACCTCAAGCAGATCGGCAAGGTGGCGCTGCTCAACGCCGAGGAAGAGGTCGAGCTGGCGAAGCGAATCGAAGCCGGCCTGTACGCCACGCAGCTGATGGCCGAGATGGCCGAGCGCGGCGACAAGCTGCCCGCCGCTCAGCGCCGCGACATGATGTGGATCTGCCGCGACGGCGACCGCGCGAAAAACCATCTGCTGGAAGCCAACCTGCGCCTGGTGGTGTCGCTGGCCAAGCGGTACACCGGCCGCGGGATGGCGTTCCTGGACCTCATTCAGGAAGGCAACCTGGGCCTGATCCGTGCGGTCGAGAAGTTCGACTACACCAAGGGCTACAAGTTCTCCACCTACGCGACGTGGTGGATCCGGCAGGCCATCACCCGCGCCATGGCCGACCAGGCCCGCACCATCCGCATCCCGGTGCACATGGTCGAGGTGATCAACAAGCTGGGCCGCATCCAACGCGAGCTGTTGCAGGACCTGGGCCGCGAGCCCACGCCTGAAGAGCTGGCCAAGGAAATGGACATCACGCCCGAAAAGGTGCTGGAGATCCAGCAATACGCCCGTGAGCCGATCTCGCTGGACCAGACCATCGGCGACGAGGGCGACAGTCAACTGGGTGACTTCATCGAGGACAGCGAGGCCGTGGTGGCCGTCGACGCGGTGTCGTTCACCCTGCTGCAGGACCAGTTGCAGTCGGTGCTGGAGACGCTGTCGGAGCGCGAAGCCGGCGTAGTACGGCTGCGTTTCGGCCTCACCGACGGCCAGCCGCGCACCCTCGACGAGATCGGCCAGGTCTACGGCGTCACCCGCGAGCGCATCCGTCAGATCGAGTCCAAGACGATGTCAAAGCTGCGCCACCCCAGCCGTTCCCAGGTCTTGCGCGACTACCTCGACTAGTAACCACCGAACGTCTTCGCCGGAGCCGTTGCCGCGCAAGGACGCTCAGCGCCCCACGGAAAATGCGTCGCGCCGCCGGCGGGACCGTCGTACGGTGACTCCCATGTCAGCCAACCGCACAGTGGTGTCATCCGGCTCCGAGTTCGAAGCCGCCGTCGGCTATTCGCGCGCGGTCCGGGTCGGCCCGCACGTGTCGGTAGCCGGAACGACCGGCACCGGGCCGGCCGGCGACATCGCGGCCCAGGCCCGAGATGCGTTGCGCCGCATCGAGGTTGCGCTCCGACAGGCGGGAGCGGCGCTCTCCGACGTGGTCCGCACCCGGATCTATGTCACCGACATCTCCCGCTGGCGCGAGGTCGCGGCGATACACGCGCAGGTCTTCGGCGCGATCCGTCCCGCGGCCACCATGGTGGAGGTGTCCGCGCTGATAGCGCCCGAGCTGTTGGTCGAGATCGAGGCCGACGCCTACGTGGACTCCCCGGCCGGCGGGAAGGTTCCGTCGGGCGCCGGGCGGTAGGCCGTGACTCTGATCACAGCGTCCGTGGGCAGCGGACCGTACAGGTGCGGGAACAGCATCGACTCCGGATCCGTTGCAACGCCTGGCTCCCAACGCACTTCGGAGTGCAGCCGCGCCGGATCGATGTGCAGTAGCACCAAGTCATCGCGGCCCCGATAGAGCCGATTCGCCGGCAGGTGAACCTGCCCCGGCGTCGACAGATGGATGAACTGGCCGCCGGACGCGTGGATCTCACCGGACGCGCGGGCACGGGACCATTCGTCCACCCCACACAGATGTACCAGCAGGTCAGGAGCGGAAGTCATGGACGAACACATTAGAGATGCGTCGGAAACGAAACGTTTACAGGCCGTGAGAAACGACACACCCGATAACGATCAGGGAACAACGCGAAAACCCCATACGTCTGAGAGAGTGAATAAAAGCAAGAACGGAGAAGCCATGAATGCAACTCTGACCAGTCCCGAGCTAACCCGTGCGGACCGCTGCGACCGCTGCGGTGCCGCCGCTCGAGTCCGTGCCACGCTGCCTTCCGGAGCTGAGCTTCTCTTCTGCCAGCATCACGCCAATGAGCACGAGGCGAAATTGACCGAGCTTTCCGCCGTCCTGGAGGTCAGCGCAAGCTAGTCCGCCGGACTCACCCGTCGGCAATGTGGGCGACGGGGCAAGTCTTCGGTAATGCTGGACGGGTATGAGCGATCAAGTCGCAAAACCGTCGCGCCATCACATCTGGCGACTCAGTCTGAGGACCCTCTCGAAAAGCTGGGATGACTCCATCTTTTCCGAGTCCGCGCAGGCGGGCTTCTGGTCGGCGCTGTCGCTACCGCCGCTGCTCCTGGGGATGCTGGGAAGCATGGCCTACGTGGCGCCGCTGTTCGGGCCCGACACGTTGACGGCGATCGAGAAGAGCATCATCTCCGCGATCCGCAGCTTCTTCTCGCCCAGCGTCGTCAACGAGATCATCGAGCCGACCATCCGTGACGTCACCGCCAATGCGCGTGGCGAGGTGGTGTCGGTCGGCTTCCTGATCTCAATGTGGGCGGGATCGTCGGCGATCTCGGCCTACGTCGACGCCGTGGTGGAGGCGCACGACCAGACCCCGCTGCGGCACCCCGTGCGGCAGCGGCTCTTCGCCCTGTTCCTCTACATGGTGATGCTGGTGTTCGTGGTGGTGGCCGCGCCGGTATTGGTGGTGGGCCCGCGCAAGGTGAGCGAACACATCCCGTACGACTTGGCCAACGTCCTGCGCTACGGGTATTACCCGGCGCTGATCCTCGGACTGCTGGTCGGGGTGGTCATCCTGTACCGGGTGGCGCTGCCCGAACCCCTGCCGACGCACCGGCTGATCTTCGGTGCCGTGCTCGCCACGGCGGTCTTCCTGATCGCGACGCTGGGCCTCCGGATCTACCTGCGGTGGATCACCAGCACCGGCTACACCTACGGTGCGCTGGCCACACCTATCGCGTTCCTGCTGTTCGCGTTCTTCGGCGGTTTCGCGGTCATGCTCGGCGCCGAACTCAACGCGGCAGTCCAGGAGGAGTTCCCGGCGCCGAAGACGCACGCCCACCGGTTGCGCAAGTGGCTGGAATACCGCGTGACGGCGCTGAAGCGTCCGGCTGCTTCGTCACCCGAGCCGGCGCCCGCCGATAACGCGACGCTGGCGGCCGAGCCGTCGCGGCCGACCTAGCCCTTCTTCATCCGGTCGTAGATCTGCTTGCAATCCGGGCAGACCGGCGAACCCGGCTTGGCCGCCTTGGTGACGGGAAAGACCTCCCCGCACAACGCCACCACGTGGCTACCCATGACCGCGCTCTCGGCGATCTTGTCCTTCTTGACGTAGTGGAAGTACTTCGGCGTATCGCTGCCCGTCCCGTCGTCGACGCGTTCGTCGGTCTCGGTGCGTTCGATCGTCTGAGTCTCCATACCTGACATTGTGCCCCGTAACTCGCTCCTGCCGGAATTGCCCGGGTGTGGGAGAGTGGAGAAATGAAGCGCGAATCCGATCTGGGGTTCGACGATGAGGGCCGGCCCGTGCTCATCACCGCCGCAGCACCCTCTTACGAAGAGCAGCACCGCGCGCGGGTCCGGAAATACTTGACGCTGATGGGGTTCCGGATCCCGGCGCTAATCCTGGCCGCGCTGGCATACGGCGCGTGGCACAACGGCCTGATCTCACTGGCGATCGTGGCCGTGTCGATCCCGTTGCCGTGGATGGCGGTCCTGATCGCCAACGACCGGCCACCGCGCAGCCCCGACGAGCCGCGGCGGTTCGACGATGCCCGGCGGCGCACGCCGCTGTTCCCGAGCGCCGAGCGCCCGGCGATCGAACCGCCCCGGCATCCCCACTCGAGCTGGCCAACCGGACCGCAGGGCTGGGAATAGTCCGCACTTCTCAGGACATTCTCAGGTCGACGGCACATTCCCGCACGTCAAGACGTGTGAGATCACAACGGGCCGGGAACTCTCAGGGCTGATCTGTCGTTGAACTCCATGACAGAACAAGCCGAACGGGAGGTCGCTATGGCGAACGCCAGCACGAGCAGATTTGACGGCGATCTGGATGCTCAAAGCCCGGCCGCTGACCTCGTGCGCGTATATCTCAATGGCATCGGTAAGACGGCGCTGCTGAACGCGGCGGGCGAGGTTGAACTGGCCAAGCGCATCGAGGCCGGGCTCTACGCCGAGCATCTGCTCGAAACGCGCAAGCGCCTCGGCGAGAACCGCCGACGTGACCTCGATGCCGTCGCGCGCGACGGACAGGCCGCGCGCCGTCACCTGCTGGAAGCCAACCTGCGTCTGGTGGTGTCGCTGGCCAAGCGCTACACGGGCCGCGGTATGCCGCTGCTGGACCTCATCCAGGAGGGCAACCTGGGCTTGATCCGCGCGATGGAGAAGTTCGACTACACAAAGGGATTCAAGTTCTCCACCTATGCCACTTGGTGGATTCGCCAGGCCATCACCCGTGGCATGGCCGACCAGAGCCGCACCATCCGGCTGCCGGTGCACCTGGTTGAGCAGGTCAACAAGCTGGCGCGAATCAAGCGGGAGATGCACCAGAACCTGGGACGCGAGGCCACCGACGAGGAACTCGCGGCCGAGTCCGGGATCCCGGTCGAAAAGATCAACGACCTGCTCGAGCACAGCCGCGACCCGGTAAGCCTGGACATGCCGGTCGGCTCCGAAGAAGAGGCCCCGCTGGGCGATTTCATCGAGGACGCCGAGGCGATGTCCGCCGAGAACGCGGTGATCGCCGAGCTGCTGCACACCGACATCCGCAGCGTGCTCGCCACTCTCGACGAGCGCGAGCACCAGGTGATCCGGCTGCGCTTCGGCCTGGACGACGGCCAGCCACGCACCCTCGATCAGATCGGCAAGCTGTTCGGCCTCTCGCGCGAGCGGGTCCGGCAGATCGAGCGAGACGTAATGTCCAAACTCCGCCACGGCGAGCGCGCCGACCGGCTACGGTCGTACGCAAGCTAAGACCCCCCAGCTAGGTAGCAGACAGTATGCCCGCCGCGCACGCGGCGGGCATACTGCTTGTCGGGGCAGCGTTACACCCATTCGCGCAGCTGGCCAAGTAGACTCGGCGTCGATGGAAGGTGCTGAATGAACGACCTGGTTGACACCACCGAGATGTACTTGCGGACCATCTACGACCTCGAAGAAGAGGGCGTGACCCCGCTGCGTGCGCGCATCGCAGAACGCCTCGACCAGAGCGGGCCGACAGTCAGCCAGACCGTATCCCGCATGGAGCGCGACGGGCTGCTCCACGTCGCCGGCGACCGCCACCTGGAGCTCACCAACAAGGGCCGGGCGCTGGCCATTTCCGTCATGCGCAAGCACCGCCTCGCCGAGCGATTGCTCGTCGACGTCATCGGGGTGCCCTGGGAGGAAGTGCACGCCGAGGCATGCCGGTGGGAGCACGTGATGAGCGAGGACGTCGAGCGGCGTCTGGTGAAGGTGCTCAACCACCCGACCACCTCCCCCTTCGGTAACCCGATCCCGGGTCTGTTGGACCTGGGCGTCGGCCCCGAGTCCGGCGCCGACGACGCCAACCTCGTCCGGCTCACCGAGTTGCCGCCCGGTTCGCCGGTGGCCGTGGTCGTCCGCCAACTGACCGAACATGTGCAAGGTGACATCGACCTGATCACCCGCCTGAAGGACGCCGGCGTCGTCCCCAACGCCCGGGTGACCGTCGAGACGGGGCCCGCCGGGGTCACCATCGTCATCCCGGGCCACGAGAACGTCACCCTGCCGCACGAGATGGCGCACGCCGTCAAGGTCGAGAAAGTCTGACCGCTCGCTCGCCCTAGGGCTAGCACGCCCGGCGGCCAGAAGGCCGTCGCGGCGGCAACCGCACGCCGAGCTCTTTGGCCAGCCGGTAGCCGGTAAGCGCCAGTTCCCGGATGTCCTCGGGCCGCAGGCCCGATTGCAACGCCGTGTCCAGCATGCCCGCCATTCGATGGCCGGGCTGGCAGCGCAGCCCGGCCTCCAGCGATATCCCGGCCAGCGGCCCGTCGCCGCGGACGTAGGCGCTGAACGCGAGCAGCACCAGCGCCTCCACCCGCCAGGGCGGGGGCAGGGTGCGAGCCAGCAGCGCCCACAAGGACTCCGCCTCGTCGGCATTCTCACCGACCGCCAGGGCGTAGAGGATGTCGCGCACCTGCGCGTCGACGAGTGCGCAGCCCAGCTTCGCCAGCTGGCCTGCGGTCAGCGCCTCGCCGGCGGCGACACGGGACGCGGCCGCCATCGCGTGCTTCACGTCGGCGCGGGTGCAGCGGGCCGGATCCGCGCGGTGCACGGACCGGCGCCTGGTCTCCTGCCGGTCGATCACGGCGGTCAATTTGGCGCTGCGCGCCGTGTCCTCGATCGCGATGACGGCCTGCAGGTCGGCGCGGCGCGCGTACAGCCGCCTGCCGTCGAGCACCGCCGCGGCCGCCAGCGGCGACGCCGACGGATCGTCGACAAGGCCGCTCGAGCCGCAACCGTCCACGCAGTGCCAGCGCCCACCGAGGGCGACCCGGTCGACCACGTGTGCGGCCCACAGCTCGATGTCGTGCTCGGACAACGACTTTGCGAGCGCATCGCACACCAGCCGGTGATCGTCGTTACAGCACGGGCAGTGCGCCCCCTCCGCGTCGACGATCACCGCGATCACGGCGTCGGGCCGGGCCGCGGCGGCGACCTCCGCGAGGTGTCCGACCCGCGCGGCGAGCTCGTCGGACAGGTCGACACGCACCACCGCTCCGAGGTCGCCACCATCCAAAGACACCAGTACCAATGAATTTTCGGGAACGAAGCCGAGGACGGCAGGCAGCGCGGCGATGAGTGCGCCGGGCCGGTTCAGTTTGAAGTCACGTCGATGCGTCGTCATGGGCACCACGCTGACGTGCCGCACCGTCAGCCGGTGCTCGGGAGAACGGATGGAATCCCGGGCCTGTGAATGAACCCAGCACTGTGAGTTCTGCTGCTCTACTGTTACCCCATGAGTTCGGCGCAAGAGTACGACATGGTGGTCATCGGCTCGGGGCCCGGCGGCCAGAAGGCCGCCATCGCCTCGGCCAAGCTCGGCAAGACCGTCGCGGTCGTCGAACGCGGCCAGATGCTCGGTGGGGTGTGCGTCCAAACCGGCACCATCCCGTCAAAGACGTTGCGCGAGGCCGTCCTTTACCTCACCGGGATGAGCCAACGGGAACTGTACGGCGCGAGCTATCGCGTCAAGGAGAAGATCACCCCGGCCGACCTGCTGGCCCGCACCCAGCACGTGATCGGCAAGGAGGTCGACGTGGTGCGCAACCAGCTGATGCGCAATCGCATCGACCTGCTGCTGGGCCATGGCCGGTTCGTCGACCCGCACACCATCGAGGTCGAAGACCCGTCCCGTCGCGAAAAGTTAACCGTCAGCGGCAAATACATCGTCATCGCCACCGGCACCCGGCCAGCGCGGCCGTCCGGCGTCGAGTTCGACGAGGAGCGGGTGCTCGACTCCGACGGGATCCTCGACCTCAAATCGCTGCCCACCTCGATGGTGGTGGTGGGTGCCGGTGTCATCGGCATCGAATACGCCTCGATGTTCGCCGCGCTGGGCACCAAGGTCACCGTCGTGGAGAAGCGCAGCGACATGCTGGACTTCTGCGACCCCGAAGTGGTGGAGGCGCTGAAGTTCCACCTGCGCGACCTGGCGGTGACGTTCCGGTTCGGTGAGGAGGTGACCGCGGTCGACGTCGGCTCGGCCGGCACCGTCACCACCCTGGGCAGCGGCAAACAGATCCCCGCCGAGACCGTGATGTATTCCGCCGGGCGGCAGGGTCAGACCGACCACCTCGACCTGCACAACGCCGAGCTGGAGGCCGACAACCGCGGCCGGATCTTCGTCGACGACTTCTTCCAGACCAAGGTGCCGCACATCTACGCCGTCGGTGACGTGATCGGCTTCCCCGCGCTGGCCGCGACCTCGATGGAACAGGGCCGGCTGGCCGCCTACCACGCCTTCGGGGAGCCGACCGACGGGATCACCGAACTGCAGCCGATCGGCATCTACTCCATCCCCGAGGTCTCCTACGTGGGCGCCACCGAGGTCGAGCTGACGAAGAACGCGATCCCCTACGAGGTCGGCGTGGCCAGGTACCGCGAACTGGCCCGCGGCCAGATCGCCGGCGACTCCTACGGCATGCTCAAGCTGCTGGTGTCCACCGACGATCTCAAGCTGCTGGGCGTGCACATCTTCGGCACCAGCGCCACCGAGATGGTGCACATCGGGCAGGCCGTCATGGGCTGCGGCGGCACCGTCGAATACCTGGTGGACGCCGTCTTCAACTACCCCACGTTCTCGGAGGCCTACAAGGTGGCCGCGCTCGACGTGATGAACAAAGTGCGCGCGCTCAACCAGTTCCGCGCCTAGCAGCTGTCGTCGAGCTCCCCGGGAACCGGGTCGCCGGGGCCGCCGGCATCGGCACGGGCCAACAGTCGCGCGGTCTGCGCGTCGAACGGGGCCGAATACGACACGTTCGCGGCGCACCCGCCGCGCTCGAAACCCCCGATCACCCCGGTCAGCGTGGTACCGCTGACCCAGGGCGCGCCGCTGGTGCCGTCCACCAGCCCCTCGCACGGAAACGAGGGAAATCCGGCCTCGGTCAACGACGTGCTCGCCTGACACCCGATGGGAGCGCCACCCACACCGGCCGGATAGCCCATCACGGTGACGTGGCTACCGGGCGGCGGCGTCGTGCCCAGCGTCAGCGCGAGGCCGGCGTGCGACTCCACCGAACCGCCGACGTCGTTACTCAGCCGTGCGATCGCGTAGTCGGCGCTGGGATCCTTGCTGGCGGTCCAGCGGGGATCGAGGTAGACGGCGTCGGCCTTCCACACATCGGCCGGCGCGGGGGGCGCGTCGCCGACGAAACCCGGCACGAAGGTGATCTTGGAGGCCCCGGCCAGGCAGTGCGCCGCGGTCATCATCAGGTTGCCGCCCGCGGAATGCACCACCGAGCCCGTGCACACGTGCAGCGGACCGCCGTCAATGAAGATGGCGCCGACGCGCTTGTCCGGGTCCACCGGGCCCGCCACCGCCTTTTGCTGGGGCGTGCCGAGCCGCTGCACCGGCGCACTGCTGCGCACGGCCGGCGCCGGCGGGGCCGTCGCACGATCATTCGGCGGCCGCTTGCACGACGTCACCGACGTCGCCACGGCGACCACCAAGCACAGCAACAGGGTCGGTACGCGCATCGGTTTCATCATGCCTGACACCTGCACAGAGAGCAGATTTCGACGCGTCGCGTGCCGACCGGCTCGCCGGTAAAACTCACGAGCGACCCCCCGACATGTTCACTCGTGGATTAAACCCGAACTTCACATCGCTGTTTGATATTGGTGCCCACCGATTCGGGGGACACTGGTAGGGCACCCTGGTGAAACCCCCGAGAGGAGGCGATTCCGATGGCTCACGATCAGGACCCGCAGGAGCAGCACTACCAGCCGGGACAGGCCGGCATGTACGAGCTCGAGCTGCCCGCGCCCCAGCTGTCGACGTCGGACGGGCGAGGCCCGGTGCTGGTGCACGCATTGGAAGGTTTCTCGGATGCCGGTCACGCGATCCGGCTGGCCTCGTCGCATCTGAAGGCGGCTTTGGACTCCGAGCTGGTGGCGTCCTTCGCCATCGACGAATTGCTCGATTACCGGTCGCGGCGGCCGCTGATGACCTTCAAGACCGATCACTTCACGAACTACGACGACCCCGAGCTGAGCCTGTACGCGTTGCGCGACACCATCGGCACCCCGTTTCTGCTCCTCGCCGGAATGGAACCGGACCTGAAGTGGGAGCGCTTCATCACCGCGGTCCGCCTGCTGGCGGAGCGCCTCAACGTTCGCCAGACCATCGGCCTGGGCACCGTGCCGATGGCGGTTCCGCACACGCGGCCCATCACGATGACCGCGCACTCCAACACCCCCGAGTTGATCGCCGAGTTCACGCCGTGGATCTCGGAGATCCAGGTCCCCGGCAGCGCGTCGAACCTGCTGGAATATCGGATGGCCCAGCACGGCCACGAGGTCGTCGGTTACACCGTGCATGTGCCGCACTACCTGACGCAAACCGACTACCCGGCGGCCGCCGAGGCGTTGCTCGAGCAGGTGGCCAAGATCGCGTCGCTCGAGCTGCCGTTGACGGCGTTGACCGAAGCGGCGGCGGTGATCCGGACCAAGATCGACGAGCAGGTCGAGGCGAGCGCGGAGGTTGCTCAAGTGGTGACCGCGCTCGAGCGCCAGTACGATGCCTTCATCGACGCTCAGGAGAACAGGTCGTTACTAACTCGGGACGAGGACCTGCCTAGCGGCGACGAGCTTGGCGCAGAGTTTGAGCGATTCCTCGCCCAGGAGGCGGAGAAGAAGCGCGGCGACGACGACCAGGCCTGACCGTTCCGCCCGGCCTTCCCGGCCCGACACCAAGGTGGCGACATGACCGAGCGGAAGCGCAAGAGCACTCTCCGCCCGGTGCGGGAGGTCAGCGAGCCCCGGCTGGAGTTCCGCACCATCCACGGCTACAAGCGGGCCTACCGGATCGCCGGTGACGGGCCGGCGATCCTGCTGGTCCACGGCATCGGTGACAACTCCACCACCTGGAACACCGTGCAGGCCAAGCTCGCCCAGCGGTTCACCGTCATCGCCCCGGACCTGTTGGGCCACGGGCGATCCGACAAGCCGCGCGCCGACTATTCGGTCGCCGCCTACGCCAACGGGATGCGCGACCTGCTCAGCGTGCTCGACATCGAGCGGGTGACGGTTGTCGGCCATTCGCTGGGCGGCGGCGTGGCCATGCAATTCGCTTACCAGTTCCCGCATTTGGTCGACCGGCTGATCCTGGTCGCGGCCGGCGGCGTCACCAAGGACGTCAACGTCGCCTTCCGGTTGGCCTCGTTGCCGATGGGCAGCGAGGCGCTGGCCTTGCTGCGGCTTCCCCTGGTGTTGCCGGCGGTGCAGCTAGCGGGACGGATCGCGGGCCTGGCGATCGGATCGACCGGCCTGGGCCGCGACCTGCCCAACGTCCTGCGGATCCTCGATGACCTGCCGGAGCCGACGGCGTCGGCGGCGTTCAGCCGGACCCTGCGGGCGGTGGTGGACTGGCGCGGACAGATCGTCACCATGCTCGATCGGTGCTATTTGACCGAAGCCATCCCGGTGCAGATCGTCTGGGGCACCAAGGATGTGGTCGTCCCGGTTCGTCATGGGTGGATGGCGCACGCCGCGATGCCCGGCTCCCGCCTCGAAATCTTCCAGGGCTCCGGCCACTTCCCCTTCCACGACGACCCCGCTCGCTTCATCGACGTGGTCGAACGCTTCGTCGACACCACCTCGCCGGCCGAATACGATCAGGCGGCCCTGCGCGAGCTGCTCCGCAGCGGCGGCGGCGAGAAGGCCGTCACCGGCCCCACCCCCACCCGCGTCGCCGTGCTGAACGCCATGGGATCCGACGAACGCAGCGCCACCTGAACCCCGCGGCCGCGCCCGGGGCCGTACAGTCGGGCCATGGGTATCGACGTCACCGTGCTGCGGGTGTTCACCGATTCGGAGGGGAATTTCGGCAATCCGCTCGGTGTCGTGGATGCCGCCCAGGTCGAGCCCGCCGCTCGGCAACGGCTCGCAACTCAATTGGGCTATAGCGAAACGGTTTTCGTCGATCTTCCGGCTGGCGGATCAACGACGGCGCACGCCACCATTTACACCCCACTAATCCAGATTGCGTTCGCCGGGCACCCGACCGTCGGCGCGGCGTGGTGGCTGCGCGAGAACGGAACTCCGATCAACACGCTGCAGGTGACGGCCGGCATCGTGCAGGTGAGCTATGGGGCGGAAAGCGCGGGCATCAGCGCACGTTCGGACTGGGCTCCCGAGGTCGCCCTGCACGAATTCGATTCAGCCGACGACCTTCTCGCCGCCGACCCGGGAGATTTTTCCGACGACACGGCGCACTACCTGTGGGCGTGGACCGACCGGGCCGCCGGATCGGTACGCGCCCGCGTGTTTGCCGCCAACCTCGGTGTGCCGGAAGACGAGGCGACCGGCTCGGCAGCGATGCGCATCACCGACTACCTCAGCCGCGACCTACACATCACCCAGGGCAAGGGATCGGTCATCGAGACGACGTGGAACGCTGAGGGCTGGGTGGGGGTGGCCGGGCGCGTCGTCAATGACGGTGTGACGCACCTGAACTGACCCCGGTTCAGCGCTGCCGGTGCAGCACCGCGGCCAGGTGGTGCTGCAAGGGCTGCCCGACCGCGCCCATCTGGACCGAATACGACAGCTCGTCGCCGTCGATGCGGAAGGAACGGCCAAGCGCGGTCACCTCTTTGGCGGTCGGGGTCAGGCCGACGTCCGTTGTGGACAGCTCGATTTCGATCTGGCCGCCGGCGGCCGAATACGTGCCGACCTCGATTTCGGTGATGCCGCTCGGGTGCGCCAGCACCAGCTCGACGTGACCGGGCTGCGGCACGCGAAGATATCCGGTCTCGGCGTGCAACGGCTTGCCGTCGGGCGCCTTGGTCTTTTGCGCGTAGGCCAGAAACGGCTTACCGACGTGGGAGAAGACCACTTCTTCGAGGTAGTCGAAGGGCTGGATCGTCGGGTACTCGCCCGCACCCTGGCCAGCCCAGGTTCCCAGGAGTGGTGCCAGTGCCTCGAGATCGGGATGCAAGTCGGTGGGCATGAAACCGAGCCTAGGCCCGGGCGGCTTGGGCCCGGCCGTCAGCTCGGTGTTGTCACCTGGCGGTGCTCGCGCAGCGCCTGGATCTCGCGCTCGAAATCGTCCGCGGACTCAAAGGACCGGTATACCGATGCGAACCGCAGGTAAGCCACTTCGTCGAGGTCGCGCAGCGGGCCGAGGATGGCCAGCCCGACCTCGTGACTCGCGACCTCCGGGGAACCCGCGGCCCGCACGGTGTCCTCTACCTGCTGAGCCAGCAGGTTCAGCGCGTCGTCGTCCACCTGGCGGCCCTGGCAGGCCCGGCGGACACCGCTGATGACCTTCTCCCTGCTGAAAGGTTCGGTGACCCCGCTGCGCTTGACCACCGCGAGAACGGCGGTCTCAACGGTGGTGAAACGCCGCCCGCACTCGGGGCAGGATCGGCGGCGCCGGATGGCCTGCCCTTCATCGGTTTCCCTCGAGTCGATCACCCGGGAATCGGGATGCCGGCAGAACGGGCAATGCATGGCCGCTCCTTCGCCGTGCCGACAAACACCAGGTACCGCAGCACGAGCGTACCCGTGCCCTCACCTGCGCGGCGAATGCAGCCGACCCCAGCGAGGGCGGTGGTCAGCCGACCGGGGCGATCAGCGTTTGGCCCGCCACCAGCGTCGGTGAGTTCATGGCGTTGAGTTCGCGGATGCGGTCGGCAACCTGGCGCGCCGGCGCGTCGGGCGCCACCCGGTGAGCGACGTCTTGCAGCGACTCCCCCGCCTCGACGCGGACCACGGCCAATCGGTCGGGTACGTGAGCAGCCGAACTCCCGGCGTCGCCGTTGAGCACCTGACCGACGTTCCCGACGAGGCCCAGCCACAGCGTGATCGCGCCGGCCGCCAGCGCCAACCAGACGGTGGTCACCACCGTGACGGGACGCTTGCGATGCGGCGCGGCGGACATCGCGACGCCGGTGCCGTAATAACGCGTGGGCGCGCCCGCCGGCCTCGACGGACCGGGCCGGCGGGAACGGGCCAGCCCGTCCCGGCCGTAACGAAGCCCCTGGACCGGTCCGTTGACCGGACGCCGAGGGCTGCTGGTACGCGGCGCCAGCGTGTGGATGGTTGTCATCTGCGTTCCTCCGGTCAACTTGATTCGCTCAGCTGTTCGACTGTATCGCTCGTGTGTTCGAAATCCGAACATGTGAGCGAAGCGTGTCGCACGAGTCGAACGCTAGACCCCGCCACCGACAAGTCCGTGGTCGCTAGAGCTGACATGCGGCTGAAATACCCGGTCTGCCGAAGAGTTACACCTTTGTGATTAACGACTTCGGCGGGTGGGTTTGCGGCTGCCCGGCGGCGCGACACGCTAGTCGAACACATGTTTGATTCTCGGCCGCCATGGGGTTACATTCAGTGCCATGAGCGACAGCAACGACACTTCATCGGCCGGCGCGGACGGTCGGCTGCGCGCCGTGGATCCATCGCTGACCGAACGGCAACGCACGATTCTGAACGTCATTCGCGCGTCGGTCACCAGTCGCGGTTATCCGCCGAGCATCCGGGAGATCGGCGACGCCGTCGGTCTGACGTCGACCTCGTCGGTGGCTCATCAACTGCGCACCCTGGAGCGCAAGGGATACCTGCGTCGCGACCCGAACCGCCCGCGGGCGGTCGACGTCCGCGGCGCCGACGACGAGGTGGCGGCCCGCACCACCGACGTCGCCGGCTCGGACGCCCTGCCGGAGCCGACGTTCGTTCCGGTCCTCGGGCGCATCGCGGCCGGTGGCCCCATCCTCGCCGAGGAGGCGGTCGAGGACGTCTTCCCGCTGCCGCGCGAGCTGGTCGGCGAGGGCACGCTCTTCCTGCTCAAGGTCGTCGGCGACTCCATGATCGAGGCGGCGATCTGCGACGGCGACTGGGTGGTGGTGCGCCAGCAGAACGTCGCCGACAACGGCGACATCGTCGCGGCCATGCTCGACGGGGAGGCCACCGTTAAGACGTTCAAGCGCGCCGGCGGTCAGGTATGGCTGATGCCGCACAACCCCGCGTTCGATCCCATTCCCGGCAATGACGCGACCGTGCTCGGCAAGGTCGTCACGGTGATCCGCAAGGTCTAGCCCGTCGCGGACTTCCGGCCGGCTCAGTCCGCCTTGACGAAGCCGTTGGCCTGCGCCACTTCTTCGCTGGACAACCAGATTTCGGCGAGCGTGTCGTGGTAGAGCTCGCTGCCCGGTGTGTAGTACAGCCCGAAGCGGGCGCTCGCCTTGATCGGGTATCCGTCGGGCACCTGATAGGGATCGTCGAGCGGTAGATGGATGGTCGGGCGCCCGGCCGGGCCGGCTCCCCCGGCGGTGTCCTCATCATCGGTGGCCGCGTGCCGCCCGCTGCGCTGCTCGGATGCGGCGGCAGCCGCCGGCGCGACGGCTTCCGGCGCGGCGGCTTCCGGAGCGGCGGCCTCTGGAGTTCGGGCCTCGGCGACGTCCGCCGGGACGTGCGTGACCGCAACATCCGGATACTCGCCCTCGGGGGCGGCGACGTCGGGGCCACCGGCGCCGAACTCGGGGGCCGGGGGCGTTGGCGCCACGGCGAGGTCGAGGTATTCGGCCTCCGCATGGTCATCGTCCCCGCGGGCGGCGTCCGCGTAGGCGGACTCCCGCTCATCGTCGGCGTACTCGATCTCGGCGTAATCCTCGTCCGCGTAATCCCCGTCGGCGTAATCCGATTCGGCGTAATCGGATTCGGCGTAATCGGATTCGGCGTATTCGGTCTCCGTTTCGGGGTAGCCGGCCTCCGACAGGGCCGCCGGCGAGACCGCGGAGAAGGAGTCGGTGTCCACCGCGTCGGGGTCCTGCTCGAATGAATCCTCTTCGGCGCCGCCGCGCCGCCAGCTGACCCGGCCGGCCGCCTCGGGCGCTTCCGGCTGATGCGCGAAATGCTCGTTGGTGACATCGTCGCGTTCCCACTGCCGCTCGGCGCCGGCGTCGTAACCGGCATCGAGGTCGCGGGGAGGCTCGTAGCCGGCATCCTCGCGTATGGCGCGACGCCGACGCCAACCGATCGCGAGCAACCCCGCCACGACGACCAGCACCAGCACCGGGATGGCGGCCAGCAGCCACCACCACTGCCACGTGAACTTCTTGGCGTGGGTGGGCATCGCCGAGTTGCTCGGCTGGTTCTGGCCAGACACCTGCAGGCCGGACAGCAGCGGCGCAAGGTTGGCGGGATCCGTGCTGAACGTGTTCTTCGCCCGGTTCCACGAGATCTTGCCGCCGGCGAACTGCTGGGAGACGACGTCGCCGTCGACGGCCTGGTCGCCGACGGGCGCGCCCAGCTTGCCGGTCGGTCCGCGGAGTTTGTCCCACGCCGCCTTCATGGCGCCGCGCACCACGAACGCGCCGCGCTCCGACGTCCAGAAGATCACCGGTTTGTCGGCGCCGGAGAACGTGACCATGCGGCTGGACGGGATGCCGCCGTCGGATTCGTTGGCGGTGGGGAAACCCAGGTCGCTGCCGGCGGGTCCGCCGAGCGACTCGTACTTGGCCAGGATGTTGGTCTCGACGGCGTTCGCGCCGGTGGCGGGGCTGAAATAGACCTTGCCGTTGGCGAAGTCCTGGACGATTCCGTCGCCGCCGATCGGATATTGCGTCCCCTTCTTCACCCCCAACGGCCCATTGGGCCCGCCGGCCGCGCGCCAGGCCATGTTGATGGCCGCGGTGGGATCGATCGCCACCTGCAGGCCCTTCAACTGGTCGGCCAGTGCGGGCGGCTCGGTGGAGAACTGTTTCGTCTGCCTGTTCCACGAGACCTGGCCGCCGCTGAACTTCTGGGCGGACACCTCGCCGTTGTACGTTTCGTCGCCGACCGGGACGCCGAGGACGCCGCCCGAACTGCCCAGCTTGTCCCAGGCGGCGTTGATCGCGCCGCGCACCACGAACGCGCCGTGTTCGGGCGTCCAGAAGATCACCGGCTTGTCGCTGGCGGAGAAGGTGCTCACGCGGCTGTCGGGCCCGGCGAGGCCGGGCACTTCGTTGATGGCGGGAAAGCCCAGATCGCTGCCCGCGGGCCCGCCCAGCATCTCGTATTTGTCCAGGATCGGCCCGTAGACGAATTTGGCGCCGGTCGCCGGGGTGAAGAACATCTTGCCGCCGTCGAAGTCCAGCGCGAAACCATCCCCGGCGGGATACACATCGCCCTTCCGGGCGCCCAGGGGTGAGCCGTCGCCGCCAGCCTTCTCCCAGGCCGCCATCATGGCCGCCTCGGCGTCGCCGATGGGAGACGCCGCTGCCGGCGGCGCCAGCAAGCCGACGGCTATTGCCGTGGCGGTCAAGGTGACCAGCGCGCTCCCGACCAGCCTGCGCATGTGACCTCTCTGCCCGTTCACCAAGCCTCCCAGCCGACGGCCATGCCCCTGTCAGCGGCTAGGCCCGTGCCTGCACAGCCGGCAGGCGGGCCGTAGTCCGACCGCGGGGAAACAACCCCGTTCCGATCCGCATTATCGCCGGGCGCGCATAACTTTGCTCCCGCGAACGAAAAATGCGAAGTCAAATCACGAATATTACAAAAACGGATACCACGCCGATGTCGAAATGATGCAGAGCCACGCTCAAATCGCGACCGGCAGCAGCATCGGTCGCGCCACGTATTCGTATTGGTGCCCCACCCCGAACCCGACGCCCGCCTGCGCAATCGCGCACGGCTGCCGTCGCGCGCTGCGATTGCGCGCCCGCGGGTGTTGTCGGACCTACCGGGGTCGTCAGCGGCGTCGCGCTTTTCGGCTCGACGGTGCGCCATTACGCGGGCGACATACCCCGAACACATGTGCCGACGGTACGTGAAGCCATTAACCCTTCACCGATCTATCCGAAAAATCGCCCCGCGCGCCGGGCATTGATGAGGTTTGCCGTCAGAGTGCGAATTGGCCGGCCGATGGCGTTGTCGACCAACGTGTTAGCGCTAGACCCCGAGGCTGCGTCCGATGATCTCTTTCATGATCTCGGTCGTTCCGCCGTAGATGGTCTGCACCCGCGCGTCCAAATAGGCACGGGCGACGGGGTATTCGCGCATGTAGCCGTAGCCGCCGTGCAGTTGCAGGCAACGGTCGATCAGGTGCACCTGCTTTTCGGTGGAGTACCACTTGGCCATCGCCGCTTGCTCCGCCGTCAGCTTCTTGTCCAGGTGCAGCCGGATGAACTCGTCGACCATCATGCGCACCACCGTCGCCTCGGTCGCCAGCTCGGCGAGCACGAAGCGGCTGTTCTGGAAGCTGCCGATCGGCTTGTTAAATGCCTTGCGTTCCTTTGTGTATTGCAGGGTTTCTTCCAGCACCTGCTCCATTGCCGCGGCCGCCATGATGGCGATCGAAATCCGCTCCTGCGGCAGGTTCTGCATCAGGTAGATGAATCCCATGCCCTCCTGCCCCAGCAGGTTTTCGGCGGGCACCTTGACATCCGTGAACGACAACTCGGCGGTGTCCTGCGCGTCCAGCCCGATCTTGTTCAAGTGCCGGCCGCGTTCGAAACCCTCCATGCCACGTTCGACGACGAGCAACGAAAAGCCCTGCGCCCCTTTGTCGGGATCGGTCTGCGCCACGACAATCACCAAGTCGGCGTTGATTCCGTTGGTGATGAACGTCTTTGCGCCGTTGAGCACGTAGTGGTCGCCCTGCTTGACCGCACGGGTCTTGATGCCCTGCAGGTCGCTGCCGGTTCCCGGCTCGGTCATCGCGATCGCCGTGATGATCTCGCCGGTGCAGAACTTCGGCAGCCAGCGTTGCTTCTGCTCTTCGGTGGCCAGGGCCAACAGGTACGGCGCCACGATGTCGTTGTGCAGGCCGAAGCCGATCCCGCTATAGCGACCGGCGGTGGTCTCCTCGGTGATGATCGTGTTGTACCGGAAGTCGGGGTTGCCCCCGCCGCCGTACTCCTCGGGAACCGCCATGCCGAGGAAGCCCTGCTTGCCGGCCTCGAGCCACACGCCGCGGTCGACGATCTTCGCCTTCTCCCATTCGTCGTGATGGGGCGCGACGTGGCGATCGAGGAAGGCCCGGTAGGACTCGCGGAACAGGTCGTGCTCCGCCTCGAAAAGAGAGCGCTGGTACTTGACGGCACTGCCCATGTGGATGACCTCCGGCGACTGGAAACTCTGTCGCCCAACATATACCAACCAGACGGTTGGTAGGCGGCCGGCGGGGTCCGGTCGCCGGGCAGATCAGCGCGTCGAGAACTCCTGTAGGCGCCCGGCCAGCGCCACCGGTACGCGGGCCTTGATCCGGGTGCCGTCGGAGTTGTGCTCCTCCTGCTGCACGCGACCGTCGGCATGCAGCCGGGCCACCAGGTCACCGCGGTGGTAGGGAATCACCACGTCCACTGCGGTATCGGCGGGAACGGCCAGCTCGCCCATCCGGCGCCGGAGCGCGTCGATGCCCTCACCGGTCCTGGCCGAGACGAAGACCGCGCCGGGCAGCGCGTGACGAAGCTTGGCCAGGGTCAGGCCAGTCGCGGCGTCGACCTTGTTGACCACCAATAGCTCCGGGGGTGGATCGCCGTGATGGTCGGCGATGACGTCGGAGATCACCGCGCGAACCGCGTTGATCTGGGCCAGCGGGTTGGCGTCGGAGCCGTCGACCACATGCAGCAACAGGTCGGCGTCGACGACCTCCTCGAGCGTCGAGCGGAACGCCTCGACCAGTTGGGTGGGCAGGTGCCGGACGAACCCGACGGTGTCGGTGAGGACCAGCGGCCGCCCGTCAGCGAACTCGGCGCGGCGGGTGGTGGGTTCCAGCGTGGCGAACAGCGCGTCCTGCACCAGCACCCCCGCGCCGGTCAGCGCGTTGAGCAGGCTGGACTTGCCGGCGTTGGTGTAGCCGACGATGGCGATCGACGGCACGTCGCTGTGCAGGCGGCGGCTGCGCTGGGTGTCGCGGACCTGTTTCATGTCCTTGATCTCGCGGCGCAGCTTGGCCATTCGTTCACGGATGCGGCGGCGGTCGGTCTCGATCTTGGTTTCACCGGGGCCGCGCAGGCCCACGCCTCCCCCGCTGCCGCCGGCGCGGCCACCTGCCTGCCGGGACATCGACTCACCCCAGCCGCGCAGCCGCGGCAGCATGTACTCCATCTGGGCCAGCGAGACCTGCGCCTTGCCCTCCCGGCTGGTGGCGTGCTGGGCGAAGATGTCCAGGATCAGCGCGGTGCGGTCGATGACCTTGACCTTCACCGCCTTCTCCAGCGCGGTCAGCTGCGCCGGGGACAGCTCACCGTCGCAGATCACGGTGTCGGCGCCGGTGGCCCGCACCACTTCGCGCAGCTCCTGAGCCTTGCCCGAGCCGATGTAGGTCGACGGGTCGGGCTTGTCGCGGCGCTGGATGAGCCCTTCGAGCACCTGGGAACCGGCGGTCTCGGCCAGGGCGGCCAACTCGGCCATGCTGGCCTCGCTGTCGGCGGCGGTGCCGTCGGTCCACACGCCGACCAGCACTACGCGTTCCAGCCGGAGCTGGCGGTACTCGACTTCGGATACGTCAGCGAGTTCGGTGGATAGACCGGCGACGCGGCGCAGCGCCGACCGTTCTTCCAGGGCGAGTTCGCCGGTGCTTGGCTCCGGCACAGCGGGATTGGAGAATTCAGGATGTGTCATAGGCAATACAAGATGATGCACGGCGGATCGGCGTCGTGCACCCGAATTAACGCTGCTGCGCGTCCCACCATTCCCCGCTGATCTCCCCGTGCGCGACCAATACCGACGGTCCTCTCAAGTAGCTGGTGGCATCGGTGACGGTGACGACGACGTCGCCGCCCGGCACCCGCACCGTGAGGGTGCCGGTGTCCGCCCCGCCGGCGGCCAGTGCGGCCACCGTGGCCGCGACCGTTCCGGTGCCGCACGAGCGGGTCTCACCCACGCCCCGCTCGTGCACCCGCATCCGCACCGCGCCGCCGGCCGGTGCCGTGAGAACTTCGATGTTGACCCCCTCCGGGAACTGGGCGTGGTCGTAGCTGACCGGCGCCGCCACGTTCAGCCTTGTCAGCTCCTCGGCGGTCAGGTCGGGATCCACACACGCCAGGTGGGGATTGCCCACGTCGACCGCCACGCCGGAAAACCGGCGCCCGCCGACCGTCGCCTCGCCCGGGCCCAGCGTGTTGGCCTTGCCCATGTCGACGGTGACGTCGGCATACGTCGCATCGACGCGGTGCACGGTGACCGGCCGGGGGCCGGCCTGCGACCCGACCACGAACTCGTCCCGGGACTCCATCCCGCTGGCCCGCAGGTAGTGTGCGAACACCCGGACGCCGTTGCCGCACATCTGGGCGACGGAGCCGTCGGCGTTGCGGTAGTCCATGTACCAGTCGGCCGAGTCCACGCCATCGGGCAGCCGGTCGAGCACGCCGGCCGAGTGGGCGGCACCGGCGGTGGTCACCCGCAGCACCCCGTCGGCGCCCAGCCCGCGCCGCCGGTCGCACAAGGCGGACACCCGGGCCGCGGTAAGTGTGAGCGCCGCGTCGACATCGGGCAACAACACGAAGTCATTCTCCGTGCCGTGGCCCTTGGCGAAGATCATGTGCGCCGCGCGATTCACCTGCTCAGGATACGTGGCGCCAGGCTCGCAGGGCTTCGTCGACGAGCCGCGCGCTATCCGCGGCGTCCAGCCAGTGGACCCGGTGGTCGCGGCGGAACCATGACCGCTGCCGTCGCACATAGCGTCGGGTGCCCATGTAGGTCTGTTCCCGCGCGTCGCGCAGCCGATCCGCGCCGCCCCCGGCGTCGAGCGCCTCGATCACCTGGGCGTAGCCCAGGGCGCGCGACGCGGTGACCCCGTCGCGCAGGCCCGCGCCGAGCAGCGCGCTCACCTCGCCGACCAGGCCCTGGTCGAACATGGCGTCGGTGCGGCGGGCCAACCGCTCGTCCAGAATCGTTGTCTCGCAATCCAGTCCGACGATGGCGGTGTCCCACCTCGGCGGGCCGATGCGGGGTGCGGACGCGGCGTACGGCCGTCCCGTCAGCTCGACCACTTCGAGCGCCCGCACGGTGCGCCGCGCGTCGGTGGGCAGGATGGCCGCGGCGGCGGCGGGGTCGCGACGAGCCAGCTCGGCGTGCAGCCCGCCGACCCCGACCTCGGCCAGCCGCTGTTCCCAGCGCGCCCGCACGGCGGGATCGGTCGCGGGGAACGACCAGTCGTCGAGCAGGGACTGGATGTAGAGCATCGAGCCGCCCACGATGATGGGGACGGCGCCGCGGGCGGCGATCGCCTCGACGTCGGTCGCGGCCGCGCGCTGGTAGCGGGCGACGGTCGCGGTCTCGGTGACGTCCAGGACGTCGAGCTGGTGATGCGGGATGCCGCGGCGTTGGTCGACGGGAAGCTTGGCCGTCCCGATGTCCATTCCGCGATAGAGCTGCATCGCGTCGGCGTTCACGATTTCGGCGGATCCCTCGAGCCGTTCGACCCGTTCTGCAAAGTCGAGCGCCAGCTGCGACTTGCCGGTTCCGGTGGGGCCGATGATCGCCAGTGGTCGCACGGCCACCTCAGAGCTGCCAGGCGCCGGCGAAATAGCCCACGCCGTAGGGCGCACCCCGGTACAGCTCCTTGGCCGATCGCGGCCCGGGTTCGGACAGGCCGGCCAGCACCTGAAAGGCGACCCGGCCCAGGATCTGCCGCGGCAGCCGCGTCAGGGCGGCGACGTCGCCGGTTGCCAGCGCGTCGTCGAGGGCGGCCTGCGCGCCGGCGTTGCCCGGGTCGAATCCGCCGGGGGCGGCCGGCGTCAGGGTGTTCGCGCCGTCGGCCACGACCAGCACGCCGATCGGCTCCCGTGATCGGTCGATGTCGGCGCGCAAGCGTCGCCCCTGGGCGAGCGCGGTCCCGGCGTCGTGGTCGGCGGAGTAGACGCGGGCCTGCGCGGTCGCGTCGGGCCGGGCCTGGCCCCGGACCCAGCCGGCCAGCAACACGCACACGGGCAGGTCGGCGGGCGCCGCGGAGGGGGCTTGCGGGGAAAGCCCGACCCGCACGTCGGCGCCGAAACCCGCGAAGGAGCCGGCCGTGTCGGGGCCGAAAACGTCGTCGCGCCCGGCGGTCCCGATGACGGTCCAGCGCGCGGGCAATAGGGCGGCCGCCGCCAGCACCGCGGCCGTCAGGTCGGTCACCTCCGCGGCGGCCGCTCCGGCGAGCTCGGGCACCAGCAGCGGAGCCGAGGGAACGATGGCAATGCCGCTGAGCACGCCACCAAACTAACGGTTCGCCGACGCGTGCGTTTAGGCCTCGGCCGCCGCGACAACGGGGCCGGTGTTAAAAGGGCCGGCGTCGCCGTCCTCGGATGACCACGCGCCCGGCGTGAGGCTTCCGTCGTCGCGCCCAACCTCCGCAACCATCGTCGCGGCCTCGCCGCGGGCCAGTGCGGCCGTTGCCACGATCACCACCGCCACCGCCGCGATCAGGACGAAGGCCTTGGGCCCGTCGGCGTGCAGTGTTTCGCCGAGCACGAAGATGCCGAGCAACCCGGCCACGACGGGCTTCGCGACGGTCATCGTCGGCATCGAGGCCGTCAGCGCGCCGGCACGGAACGCCGACTGCTGGAAGATCATCCCGGTCAGCGCCAGCAGTAGCCAGGGGACGAACTCAGGGGCTGTCAGCACGGCCAACGGGCCGTTCTCGCCCACCTCGACGATGCCCTTGGTGAGCACCGCGAACAATGCCAGGGCCGACCCCGCCACCACCGCGAGCAGCGCGGCCGCCATCGGGCTGCCCGACCAGATTCGCGCGGCCACGACGCACGCGATCAGCAAAGGCACCATCACCGCGGCGACGATGGCCCACGTCTCCACCGACGCGCGCTGATGGCCGGAGGCCGGGTCACCGACGATGATGACCACCGCCAGGGCGCCGGCCAGTGTCACCGCCCACACCCACTCCCAGCGGGTCACCCGGCGCTTGGTCAGCCGCGCGTAGATCGGCAGGGCGAACAGCAACGCGGTCACCTGCAGCGCGGTCACCAACACCACCGAACCCCACGCCAGGGCCCCGGCCTGCAGGCTGTAGTTGACGATCGCGGCCAGGCCGCCCAACCACCACCGGGTGTCCCGCAGCGACATGCGGAACAGCTCGAGATGGCCGACCTTCTTATCCGTGATCTCCTGCGCCGAGCGCTGACGGATCACATCGCCGACCGCGGACGCCAACGCCGCACACAGCGCTATCAGCGCCGCGACATCAACCTTCGACATGAGCGACCCCTCACCTCACGACTGCCCCGACCAGCTTTCCCTGGGGTGCGGGGAAATACACCAAAAATTCGCGATCAGTTCAGCAACAACTGTATGACGTAGCGCACGTCATTGCTCTTTGACCGGTTCACCCACTGTTGATACTTCATCAACATAAGTAGGTGCTGTGGGTACCGCCGCGATTCGATTACAACGGCGGGCCGGCTACGCCGGTTGCGCGACGGCGTCCCGAGCCGCGCCTCTACCCGGTCGCGCGTCGCGGAGGCGTCGACGCGAGCGAGCTCGACGGTGGCGGCGGCCGTCATCACCAGCGCCGCCACCGCCAGCATTCTGGCGCAGAGCGCGGACGCCAACGCGAGCAACGTGGCGATGTCCGCCTTGGCCATGGTTCCTCGGTCCGAGTCGGGGTACGGACAACCGTCATACCCGCTGCGTCCGGACGGATGCAGCGGGTATGAACGAGAAGATCAGGGTGGCGGCGCATGGGCCGCCAAGCTGCTTGAATACTGTTAAGCAGCTGTTGGGAGAGCCGAGACGGCCGGCCCGCGGCTGCAGCAGATGGTGCCGCTACGCGCGGCAGGTGCGCGGAATACCGACCGCGCGAAGGGTAGGTGACGAGCGCATGACGGCTGACGAACCACACGGCGGAGACCCGGCTGACCCGGTGGCCCAACCGGTTTCGCGCCCGGTGCCACGTCCGGGACCACGTCCCGGGCCCCGGCCGCTCAGTCCGGGGCCGCGGCCCACCACCCATCCCATACCGGCGCCCCCGCGCAGCGATCCGCATCAGTTCGGGCGGGTCGACGACGACGGCACGGTCTGGCTGATCACCGCCGCCGGCGAGCGCATCGTCGGCTCCTGGCAGGCCGGCGACCGAGAAGCCGCCTTCGCCCACTTCGGCCGCCGCTTCGACGACCTGAGCACCGAGGTCACCCTCATGGAGGAGCGGCTGGCGGCCGGAACCGGTGACGCCCGCAAGATCAAAGCCCACGCCACCGAATTGGCCGAAACGTTGCCGACGGCGTCCGTGCTGGGCGACATCGACGCGCTCGCCCGCCGGCTGACCAGCCTCATCGACCAGGTCGAGAGCACCGTCGCCGAGGAGCGCTCCCGCCGCGACGAGCACCGCGCCACCCAGACCGCACGGAAGGAGGCGCTGGCCGCCGAGGCCGAGGAGTTGGGCGCCAACTCGACACAGTGGAAGGCGGCCGGCGACCGGCTGCGCGCCATCCTCGACGAGTGGAAGACCATCAACGGCCTGGACCGCAAGGTCGACGATGCGCTGTGGAAGCGTTATTCGGCGGCCCGGGAGGCCTTCAACCGGCGGCGGGGATCGCATTTCGCCGAGCTGGACCGGGAGCGGGTGGGAGTCCGGCAGGCGAAGGAACGGCTGTGCGAGCGGGCCGAGGAGTTGTCCGATTCGACGGACTGGACTGCCACCAGCGCGGAATTCCGCAAGCTGCTCACGGAGTGGAAGGCGGCGGGCCGAGCGGCCCGCGACGTCGACGACGCCCTGTGGCGGCGGTTCAAGGCGGCCCAGGACATCTTCTTCGCGGCCCGCAACGCGGCGACGGCGGAGAAGGACGCGGAGCTGCGGGCCAACGCCACCGCCAAGGAGGCGCTGCTGGCCGAGGCGGAGAAGATCGACACGAGCAACCACGACGCGGCCAGGGCCGCGCTGCGGTCGATCGCCGAGAAGTGGGACGCGATCGGCAAGGTGCCGCGGGAACGGTCCGCCGAATTGGAGCGCCGGCTGCGTGCGATCGAGAAGAAGGTGCGCGATGCGGGCGAGGCCGATTGGTCGGATCCGCAGGCGCAGGCCCGCGCCGAGCAGTTCCGCACCCGTGCCGAACAATACGAGCAGCAGGCCCAGAAGGCCGCGGCGGCGGGCCGCACCAAAGAGGCCGAAGAGGCCAGGGCCAACGCCGAGCAGTGGCGGCAGTGGGCGCAGGCGGCCGCAGAGGCGCTGACCCGCAAGCCCTAGGCTTCGGGATCCCCGGCGGCGGCGCCGTTCGGCCCGCCCCGGCGGTTCGGGGCGTCAGGCCCGTCGTCCAGGCTGTCGAGCAGCGTCATCGACTGCTGCTGCGCCGCGACGCGGCGCCGCTGCTCCTCGGCCGCGAGTTGCACGATGGTGCGCGACCACACCACCCGGGCCCACTGGTAGGTCAGCGTGAGGACGATGATCCAGGCCGCGATCAGCCCCACCCCCGGGCCCGGGTGCCCCGCGGCCACCGTCTGACGCGACCAGATGGCCAACAGTCCCGCCGCGCCGGCGAGCGCCGAACCCGCCAGCGCGATCCAGGCCAGCACCCAGCGCCGCGTGACCAACGCCAGCATCGAGAAGCCGACGCCGAACACCAGCGTCAGCCAGGCGAACACCCGCGACGGCAGCGACACCGCGGCCGCGCCGGCCCCGTGGCTGCTGAACAACACGTCCCAGCCGCGCACCGCGCCGGTGTGCGGCAGGATGAACGATCCCAGCAGCACGAAGACCAGGATGGCCACGACGAAACCCCGTGGGCCCGGGTCGAATCCGCGCGCCACGCGGCGCTCGGCGGCCTCGATTTCGGTGCGCAGGGCGTCGAGGTCGGGGTGTTCTTCGTTCATCGGGCACATCCAAGGGGTTCGATTGGGCCGGCGGGCGGTCCGACGGCGGGCATGCCGAGCCCGATGCCACCCGGGCGCTGCCCGGCGGCGTGCGCGTCCCCGGCGCGGGTGCGGCGATGGCTGAGGACGCCGGCGTCGGCGATGAGGTGGTGCGGCGCGGCCTGGGTGACCACCGCGGTGACGAAATCCCCGGGTCGGATTCGGTCGTCGGCGCTGAAGTGCACCAGGCGGCCGTCGCGGGCGCGGCCGGTCATCCGCGCCGTGCGGGTGTCCTTGCGTCCCTCGCCTGCGGCGACCAGCAGCTCGACGGTCTGGCCGACCAGCGCGCGATTGCCCTCCAGCGAGATCTGCTCCTGCAGCTCGACCAGGCGCTCATAGCGTTCCTGCACAACGGCTTTCGGGAGCTGCCCGGCGAGCTCGGCGGCCGGGGTGCCGGGCCGCTTGGAGTACTGGAAGGTGAACGCGGCCGCGAACCGGGCCTGCCGCACCACGTCCAGGGTGGCCGCGAAGTCCTCTTCGGTCTCACCGGGAAACCCGACGATCAGGTCGGTGGTGATGGCGGCGTGCGGCATGGCCGCGCGCACGCGGTCGATGATGCCGAGGTAGCGCTCGGCGCGGTACGAGCGCCGCATCGCGCGCAGCACCCGGTCGGAGCCCGACTGCAGCGGCATGTGCAGGGCGGGGCAGACATTCGGCGTCTGCGCCATGGCGTCGATGACGTCGTCGGTGAATTCGGCCGGATGCGGGGAGGTGAACCGCACCCGTTCCAGACCGTCGATGTCCCCGCAGGCCCGCAGGAGGCGCCCGAAGGCGCCGCGATCGCGGGGCAGCGCCGGGTCGGCGAACGACACCCCGTAGGCGTTGACATTCTGGCCCAGCAGCGTGACTTCGAGCACGCCGTCGTCCACCAGCGCCCTCACCTCGGCCAGGATGTCGGCCGGGCTGCGGTCGACCTCCTTGCCCCGCAGCGAGGGCACGATGCAGAAGGTGCAGCTGTTGTTGCACCCGACGGAGACGGAAACCCAAGCGGCGTAAGCTGATTCGCGCGCGCTCGGCAGCGACGACGGAAACTCCTGCAGCGACTCGGCGATCTCCACCTGGGCGACCTTGTTGTGCCGCGCCCGTTCCAGCAGCGTGGGCAGCGATCCGAGGTTGTGCGTGCCGAAGACGACGTCGACCCAGGGCGCCTTGCGCAGCAACGCATCCCGGTCTTTTTGGGCCAGGCAACCCCCGACCGCGATCTGCATCTCGGGGTTGCCGCGCTTGCGCGGCGCCAGGTGGCTGAGGTTGCCGTACAGCTTGTTGTCGGCGTTTTCGCGGACCGCGCAGGTGTTGAAGACGACCACGTCGGCGTCGGCCCCCTCGACCGCCCGCTCGTAACCGGCCGCTTCCAGCAGACCCGCCAACCGCTCGGAATCGTGGACGTTCATCTGGCAGCCGTAGGTGCGCACCTGGTAGGTACGCGCCCCCGAAACATCTCGGGCCACCATCGAAGTCACGGGGCCATGGTACGGCGACCGGTCGGCGGGCGAGAAACCGCACGTCACCGGGCTAGACCCGGCGGCGCTCCCGTTCGGCGGCCAGTTCGGCGAGGACGACCTCGCACGCCAGGTTCTGGCTGTAGCCACGGCGCGCCAACATCCCGACCAGCCGGCGGGTCACTCGCGCGTCATCGCCGTCCAGCGCTTCCCGACGCAGCTTGGCCCGCACCAACTGCTCGGCCCGGTCCCGCTCGGCACCGGCGTCGATCCCGGACAGCGCGGTGGTGATCACGTCCCTGTCGACACCCTTGGTGCGCAGTTCAGCGGCCAGGGCCCGCCTGCTCTTCGCCCGGCGGGACTGCACCCACTGCTCGGCGAAGTCGCTGTCATCGACCAGGCCAACGGCGGCGAGCCGGTCGAGCACGGCAGCCCTGATGTCCTCGGGGTAACCGCGTTTCGCCAGCTGGCCGTGCAGCTCGGCCCGGGTGCGCGCCCTCGCGGTGAGCAGGCGCAGGCACAGCGTCCGCGCCTGCTCCTCGCGAGAGGGCTCAGAAATCGACGGGGGCGGGCAGGACTTCGTCATCGGTCACGACCGCGCCAATGCCGAGCTTCTCCTTGATCTTCTTCTCGATCTCGTTGGCCACCTCGCCGTTTTCCATCAGGAAGGTGCGGGCATTCTCCTTGCCCTGACCGAGCTGCTCACCCTCGTAGGTGAACCAGGAACCGGACTTGCGGATGAAGCCCTGCTCCACACCCATATCGATCAGCGAACCCTCGCGGCTGATTCCCCTGCCGTAGAGGATGTCGAATTCCGCCTGCTTGAACGGCGGCGCCACCTTGTTCTTGACGACCTTGACCCGGGTGCGGTTACCGACCGCGTTGGTGCCGTCCTTGAGCGTCTCGATCCGGCGCACGTCCATGCGCACCGACGCGTAGAACTTCAAAGCCTTACCGCCCGTGGTGGTTTCCGGGCTGCCGAACATCACCCCGATCTTTTCCCGCAGCTGGTTGATGAAGATCGCGGTGGTTCCCGAATTGTTCAGCGCGCCAGTCATTTTCCGCAGCGCCTGGCTCATCAGCCGGGCCTGCAGACCGACGTGGCTGTCGCCCATCTCGCCCTCGAGCTCCGCGCGCGGCACCAGCGCCGCCACCGAGTCGATGACCAGGATGTCCAGCGCTCCGGAGCGGATCAGCATGTCGGCGATCTCGAGCGCCTGCTCCCCCGTGTCGGGCTGGCTGACCAGCAGGGAATCGGTATCCACGCCCAGCTTGTTGGCGTAGTCCGGGTCCAGCGCGTGCTCGGCGTCGATGAACGCCGCGACGCCGCCGGCGGCCTGGGCGTTGGCCACCGCGTGCAGGGCGACGGTGGTCTTTCCCGAGGACTCCGGGCCGTAGATCTCCACGACCCGGCCGCGGGGCAGGCCGCCGATGCCCAGGGCCACGTCCAGTGCGATGGATCCGGTCGGGATGACCGAGATCGGCTGACGCATCTCGTCGCCGAGACGCATCACCGAGCCTTTGCCATAGCTCTTTTCGATCTGGGCCATCGCCAGTTCGAGAGCCTTCTCGCGGTCGGGGGCTTGCGTCATGGTGCCTCTCCTATGGTTCGTTGTGTTCGGTGACCGGTGTCGGTCGGTTGGCCGTGACACTAGAGAAGGCCACCGACAAGTTGACTCACCGAACGTTCCCCACAGTAGCCGAACACCTGTTCGATTCAAGTGGACACGCCGGGCCCCCACCGCGTATGGCAACATCTGCTACCGAAAGGCGCTGACGGGGCATAAGCCTGAGGAAACCGGTGCGAATCCGGCGCGGTCCCGCCACTGTGACCGGGATGGGGATGCCCCCACCCGAGAGCCAGACACTCACCGTCGGCGCTTCCTCACCACAACCGGGGCGGATCTCCCCTGAAGAGGCTTGGTTGCGCATATATGGATATCTCTGCTGAGCTGGCCGAAATATCCTGCTACAAAGGATTTTTCGCGTTGCCCGTGGGCGGCGATGCGGCGGGATGGCACCCGGTCGGGCGGTCCTACGCCGACGGTTTCACCGACCTGGTCGACGCCACCGCCAGGCGCTATCACACGACGGACCTGCGCGTCGCCGCCTCCCTGGTTCAGCTCGGCCACGCCACCCGCCTGTGGTCGCCCGTGCTCGCCTGCGCGCTGGGTCACGGCGTCGTCCCCGACCTCAACGACTTGCAACGCGCCGACGACGGGGCGCAACTGCGGTTGCCCGCGCCCGTCGGGGTCCCCGCCAACTCGCCGGACGTGCTGTACCGGGTGGTGGTGCAAGAGCACATGGAGCCGCTTGCCGCCGGGCTGCGGGTCAAGCTGGCGCCCGCCCTGCTGGCGGGCAACGTCGCCTCCGCGTTGACCGGCGCCGCCCGGGCCCTGCTCGCGGCGCGGCCCGACCTCGGCCCGCGGATCGCCGAGATGACCCATGCGCTGCTGGGTACCGGCGCGCTGGCCGGATCGGGCGTCACCGGCCCACGCCTGGGCTTCAAACGTCGTAGTTGCTGCCTCTTCTATCGCCTTCCGGGTCGGTCCGTCTGCGGCGATTGCGTGTTCGAGGCGCCACCGTCGAAGCGAAGTTAGGCTCGCGGCTCTACTGCGGCAGAACGAGTACCCGCCCTACGAACAAGGTTGCGGCCCGCACGTCACCACTGGTCGCGCGGCACGTCGAAGTCGACGCACAGGGCCCGCCACACGTCGCGGGGTTCGGCCCCGTCCTCGATCGCCTGGGCGGCGGTACGGCCGTCGAAACCGCTCAGCACATGGTCCGCCAGCACCGAAGAGCCGTATGCCGCACCGAATCGCAGGACCACGCGCTCGTTGAATTCCGTTAGCCGCACGCCAGCAAGATACCCACCGGGCAGCGTTCGGACACCGGCCGCATTACCGCCAACTGGCCGGCAGGTCGATCAGGTGGTTGGGGCAGAAGTCCTGGACGGCCTCGGACATGGTCGTCCGCGCCCGCTGCGCCGACATTCGGGAGCGCAACTGCATGAAGGCGTATTCGGCCGGCGCATAGCCCTGCTCAGCGGCCGCCGGGTCGTCCATCAACTGGCATGCCTGCTGCTCGTCGCCGCTGTCGGCACGCGCGACGCCCGAGCCGAACATCAAGGCAAGAAGCAGGCCGCCCGCGGCGATCGTCCTCATTGCCGACGCCCTCCCTTCGCGAACCCGCCCGATCATCCCGTCGGAGCGAGCGCTTCGTGGCACACCCGGACCGGATCGGCCACGCCGACGATGCTAGCGGCGGCGGCTTGGGCGGCCTCCCGATAGCGGGGCGACGACAGCACCTCGTTCACCGCAGCCACCAGCGCCTCGGCGGTCAACGGCCGGATCAGCCGCCCGCTGCCCTGCCGGACCACCCGGTTCGCCATCTCCCACTGATCCCCGCCACCGGGCACCGCGACCAGCGGCACCCCCGCCAGCAGCGTTTTGGCCACCATGCCGTGCCCACCGCCGCAGATCACCAGGTCGGCGTGGCGCAACAACTCGGCCTGGCTGCCGAGCCCGACCACCGCCCACGGGGGCACCTGCAGATCCGCTCCCCCCAGCCGCGAGACCACCAGCCGCGATCCGGCCGGCAGCGTCTCCCCCGGCCGCAGGTGAGCCAGCGCGACCTCCACCAGCCCCTCGGTCCCGGTCATCGCGGTCGACGGCGCGACCACCAGCACGGGTCCGGAGCCCGCCGGGATTTCCAGCACCCGATCGGTCGGTTCGAAGTGCAGCGGGCCCACCAGCACGGCCTCCGCCGGCCAGTCCGGCCGCGGCACCTCGAGGGCGGGCAGGGTGGCGATCAGCCGCCGCAGCGGCCCGGGATCGCGGGCCGGCAGTCCGATCTCGACCCGCACGGTCGCGCGCTGCCGCAGGCCCGCGCGCCACGACCGCGCGGTGAGCGCCCGCATCGTGGCGTCGCGGAGCCGGCCGCGGAGGCCGGTGCCCGGCGCCAGTCCGCTCCCGATCGGCGGCAGTCCCTTCGACGGCAGGTAGAGCGGATGCGGGTTGAGCTCGATCCACGGGATGCCCAATAGCTCGGCGGCCATGCCGCCCCCCGCGGTGATGACGTCGGACACCACGAGGTCGGGCGCCAGGTCGCGCAGCGCCGGCACGTTGAGGACGGCCATCCGCGCCGCGCGCCGATGGATCCGGGCCCCGGCGTCGGCGTCGTCGTCGGTGGCGGCCAGTCCGTCCAGCGGGGCGGCGTCGATGCCGGCGGCGCGGGCCGTGTCGACCCACTCGGCGCCGGTGAACAGCGTGGGCTCGTCGCCGGCGTGGGCGAAGCGTTGGCACAGCGCAATCGCGGGAAACGAGTGCCCGGGATCCGGCCCGGCTACCACGGCGACGCGCATCGGCCTTACCCTGCCACAGCGCGCCACCCAAACGCTCGCCTACGCTGGCACCCATGACCGAGCTGACTGGGACAACCGTTGCGAACACCCGCACGGTCGAGGGCTTTCTGAACGCCCTGCAGGATGCGGATTACGAGGCCGCCGACGCAGCATTGGACGACAACCTCGTCTACGAAAATGTCGGGCTGCCGACGATTCACGGCCGCGCCAGGGCGATGAAGCTGTTTCGCCGGATGGACGGCCGCGCCGCCTTCGAGGTGAAGATCCACCGCATCGCCGCCGACGGCGGGGCGGTGCTCACCGAGCGCACCGACGCCCTGATCTTCGGCCCGTTGCGGCTTCAGTTCTGGGTGTGCGGCGTGTTCGAAGTCCACGACGGGCGAATCACGTTGTGGCGCGACTACTTTGACTTCTTCGACATGTTCAAGGCCACCCTTCGCGGCCTGGCCGCCGTGGTGCTGCCGTCGCTGAAAGCGACGTTCTAGCCCGCTAGCTGGCGCCGCGCAAGCCGCCGAGTTCGTCGAACGCCTGCGCCCAGCCGACCAGCCGGTCGGTTGCCCCGGCGAGCTCGGCGCGGTAGCGCTGCGAGGCGGCCAACTGATCGCCGTTGGCCGAAGACACCAATTGGGCTGCGGCGGTGACCATCTCGTTGTATTGACGGACGCCGGCGCTCAACTGCGCGGTGAACGCGTTGATGGTGGGCACCAGATACGCCCGCGATGATTCGCTGGACTGCGCCGCCCGCTCCATCGACACCACCTCCGCAGCGGTGGCCGCCATGGCCGCCGAGGTTTTGTTGGCCGCCGCGGTCAGGTCACGGATCTCGGCGGTCGGCAACATCGAGCCGCGCTCGATCACGTTCAGCAGGGAGAGGAATCCGCGTTCGGAGGCGCCCAGCGCGTACATGGCGGGCCGCGCCGCCGACCCGGGTGGCGGCAGCCGGCGCGCGTTCGCCGGGCGGGGCGTGGGCAGCGGCTCGGAGCGCAGCCACCGGTAGCGGAACAACAACAGCGTCGCCGGGATGGTCATGATGACCGCGACGGCGCCGGTGATCTCCAGCAGCAGCGCGAACCATCCCCAGGCTGCCAGCAGCATCGTCACCAACGCCCAGAACACGCAGCCGGCGGCGAAGATCAGGCCCCACCGCAGCGCGCGACGTTGCCGCCGCAGCAGCCGCGCACGCGGATCCGCGGCGGCGCTGATCTTCTGGGCCACCAAATCGGAAAGGTCGGCGGCGGTGGCCAACCCGCGCCCCAGCAACGTGCGCCAGAGCCCGCGCCGCGTCTCGCTCACCGCCACGACACCCGCGTTACTGGCCAAAAGGTTTCTCGGTGACCGCGCCCCCGGTGGTCTCGGCGGACGCGGGCTTCGCCTCCGGGGTGGCCCCGGCGGCGGGTGTCCCCCCGGTCGGCAGCGCTTCGCCGCGCATCGACGCGCGGATCTGCTCCAGCCGGGAGTGACCGGCCATCTGCACCCCGGCCTGCTCGACCTCGAGCATGCGGCCCTGCACCGAACCCTGTGCGAGCTCGGCGGAGCCGATCGCGTTGGCGTAGCGACGTTCGATCTTGTCGCGCACCTCGTCGAGGCTGGGCACGTTGCCCGGGGCGGCGATCTCGCTCATCGACCGCAGCGACGCGCTCACCTGTTCCTGCATCTTGGCCTGCTCGAGCTGGCTGAGCAGCTTGGTGCGCTCGGCGATCTTCTGTTGCAGCATCATCGCGTTCTGCTCGACCGCCTTCTTGGCCTGCGAGGCCGCGCTCAGCGCCTGATCGTGCAGCGTCTTGAGGTCCTCGACGCTCTGCTCGGCGGTCACCAGCTGGGCCGCGAACGCCTCGGCGGCGTTGTTGTACTCGGTCGCCTTGGCGGCGTCACCGGCGGCGGTGGCCTGGTCGGCGAGCGTCAGGGCCTGGCGCACGTTGACCTGCAGCTTTTCAATGTCGGCGAGTTGCCGGTTCAGCCGCATCTCCAGCTGGCGCTGGTTGCCGATCACCTGCGCCGCCTGCTGCGTCAGCGCCTGGTGCGTGCGTTGCGCTTCCTCGATGGCCTGCTGGATCTGCACCTTGGGGTCGGCGTGCTCGTCGATCTTCGCGTTGAACAGCGCCATCAGGTACTTCCACGCTTTGACGAACGGATTGGCCATGAGTGAGCTCCACCTTCGCTTCTTATAGGCCGGATGGTCCCTGGATGGGCCGTCGCTTGTCGCTCAATTTAGTGGGTCGGGGCCGATCGCCCTACCCCTGGCGCTGGATCGCCGCGCCGGGCTGCGCTCAGGCGATCGCCAGGGACGCCACCGGCGGGATGACGACCTTCGTGCCGGCGTCGATGCTGGGACCGCGCGCCCCGTCGACGGGCGCGCTGTGGGCCGCCCGTTCCTGGCCGGCCATCCGCTCGCCGGCGTCGGTGAGCACCGACGACAGCGGGACCTGTAACGCCTCGCAGATCGCGTTGAGCAGCTCGCTGGAGGGTTCCTTGCGCCCGCGCTCCACCTCGGACAGATATCCGAGGCTCACCCGCGCCGAATCGGACACCTCGCGCAGCGTCCGGCCCTGCGTCACCCGGGCCTCGCGCAGCACGTCGCCGATGACCTCGCGCACTAATGACGGCATTCCTGCCCTCCTTCGTCCAGTCAGCCCCGCTCGGCACGAAATCGACCGCGTCCGGCGGATGCTCACTACGTGAAACGCGGGGAGCGGGGCCTTGGTTCCCGTTCGGCGACCGGAAAATCAGTCGGTCGTCCGACGCACTTCCCGAACGGTCGACACCACGTAGTCGATGCCGGTGACGATCGTCAGCACGATGGCCACACCCATCACCACCGCCGCCGTCACCCGGAAAGGCCCGGCCAGCGGCAGGATGAACAGGCCGATCGCCACCGCCTGGACCACGGTCTTGACCTTGCCGCCCCAACTGGCCGGGATGACCCCACGGCGAATGACCGCCAGCCGCAGCACCGTGACCCCGAACTCGCGGACCAGGATCACGACCGTGACCCACCACGGCAGCTCGCCGAGCATCGACAGACCGATCAGCGCCGACCCGACCAGCGTCTTGTCCGCGATCGGATCGACGAACGCCCCGAATTCGGTCGCCATGCCGTAGTTGCGGGCGAGCAGGCCGTCCAGCCGATCCGTGATCGCGGCAACCGCGAAAATCACGAAAGCCACGATCCGGAAAGCGATCTCGTGACCGTCCTTGGCGAACAGCGCGAGCAGGAAGATCGGCACCAACACCAGCCGCAACAGCGTCAGCGTGTTGGCGAGGTTTGCGATATGGGCGCGGCCCGGCGGTCCCATCAACGGTCCCGTTTGCGGCTGCCCCGACACGGCAACAGAATAACTGTTGACCAGCGCGCCCGTCCCCGATGCCGATACTGTTAGCCGTGACTGAATGTCCACAGGACCGCCGAGCGGTGGTGCGCCGCGCGCGAACGTCCGACGTCCCCGCGATCAAACAACTCGTCGACACCTACGCGGGGAAGATCCTGCTCGAGAAGAACCTGGTGACGCTGTACGAGGCCGTCCAGGAGTTCTGGGTGGCCGAATGCGGCGATGACGTGGTCGGTTGCGGCGCGCTGCACGTGATGTGGTCCGACCTGGGCGAGATCCGCACCGTCGCGGTCGACCCGGCGATGACGGGCCACGGCATCGGCCACGCGATCGTCGATCGGTTGCTGGAGGTCGCGCGCGAGCTGCAGCTGAAGCGCCTGTTCGTGCTGACGTTCGAGACCGAGTTCTTCGGCAAGCACGGGTTCACCGAGATCGAGGGCACGCCGGTCACCGCCGAGGTGTTCGAGGAGATGTGCCGCTCCTACGACATCGGTGTCGCCGAGTTCCTGGACCTGAGCTACGTCAAGCCCAACATCCTGGGCAACTCCCGGATGCTGCTGGTGCTCTAGCCCGATGGTGGCGACCCGCTTCGCCCGGCTACGCCGCCCTCGCGATCGCCACAGGCCCCGCGAGCTATTCGTCGGGGTCGCCGCCGTCGGCGTCGCTGCCGCCCCGGATCAACGCCAGCGTTCCGGCCAGCTCGTCGGGCTTGACCAGCACCTCGCGCGCCTTGGATCCCTCGCTGGGCCCGACGATGCCGCGGGTTTCCATCAGGTCCATCAGCCGGCCGGCCTTGGCGAAGCCGACGCGCAGCTTGCGCTGCAGCATCGAGGTGGAGCCGAACTGGCTGGACACCACCAGCTCGACCGCCTGCAGGAACACGTCCATGTCGTCGCCGATGTCGGGGTCGACGTCGGTGCGTTCGCCCGTCGGCTTGGCCGTGGTGACGCCGTCGGTGTATTCGGGCTCGGCCTGGTCCTTGCACGCGTTGACGACGGCGTGGATCTCCTCGTCGGTGATGTAGGCGCCCTGCAACCGCAGCGGCTTGCTCGCGCCCATCGGCAGGAACAGGCCGTCGCCCATGCCGATCAGCTTCTCGGCACCGGCCTGGTCCAGGATCACCCGGCTGTCGGTGAGCGACGACGTGGCGAACGCCAGCCGTGACGGCACGTTGGTCTTGATCAGCCCGGTGACCACGTCGACCGACGGGCGCTGGGTGGCCAGCACCAGATGGATGCCGGCGGCCCGGGCTTTCTGGGTGATCCGCACGATCGCGTCCTCGACGTCGCGCGGCGCGGTCATCATCAGGTCCGCCAGCTCGTCGACGATCGCCACGACGTACGGGTACGGCCGGTATTCGCGCTGGCTGCCCAGCGGCGCGGTGATGGCCCCCGACCGCACCTTCTCGTTGAAGTCGTCGATGTGGCGCACCCGCGACGCCTGCATGTCCTGGTAGCGCTGCTCCATCTCCTCGACCAGCCACGCCAGCGCGGCGGCGGCCTTCTTGGGCTGAGTGATGATCGGGGTGATCAGGTGCGGAATGCCCTCGTACGGGGTCAGCTCCACCATCTTCGGATCGATCAGGATCATCCTGACCTCTTCGGGGGTGGCCCGGGTCAGCAGCGACACCAGCATGGAGTTGACGAAGCTGGACTTACCGGAGCCGGTGGATCCCGCGACCAGCAGGTGCGGCATCTTGGCCAGATTGGCCGAGATGAAGTCGCCCTCGATGTCCTTGCCGAGGGCGATCACCAGCGGGTGGTGGTCGCGACGGGTCGACGGCGCGGTCAGCACGTCGGCCAGCCGCACCATTTCGCGGTCGGTGTTGGGCACCTCGATGCCCACGGCGGACTTGCCGGGGATGGGGGCCAGCATGCGCACGCTCTCGGTGGCCACCGCGTAGGCGATGTTCTTCTGCAGCGCGGTGATCTTCTCCACCTTCACGCCCGGCCCGAGCTCGACCTCGTAGCGGGTGACGGTCGGTCCGCGGGTGCAGCCGGTGACGGCTGCGTCGACCTTGAACTGGGTGAGCACCTCGCCGATGGCGTCGGCCATGACGTTGTTGGCGGCGCTGCGCTTCTTCGGCGGGTCACCCGCCACCAGCAGGCTCATCGACGGCAGGGTGTAGGGCCCCTCGACGACGCGGTCGAGCACCTCGGTCTTCTTCTTGTCGCGGCGGCGGCTCTTCCCGATGGCCGGCTCCGGCGTGGTGGGAATGTCGTCCTCGTTGTCGCGCAGGGCCGCTGCCGGCTCCGCAGTCGCCCAGGCCGGCGGCGGCCCATCTTCGGGATCGAGCGAACTCTCGTCGTAGAACTCGTCGGAAAAGTCCTGGACCGCACCGGAATCCGCGTCGTCGTCATAGTCGTCGTAGTACTCGTCATCGCCGAGCAGTCGGGCGCCGAACATGGCGCGGACGGCGTCGGGCACCTCCCGGATGGTGGTCCCGGTCAGCAACAGCAGGCCGAACATGAAGCCGATGAACAACAACGGCGCCGCGATCCACGCCGTCAGCCCGTCGGACAGTGGGCCGCCGATGGCGAAGCCGATGAACCCCGCCGCGCGGCGCCGCGCTTCCGGGTCTTCCGGCGAGCCGGACCACAGGTGCCGCAAGCCGAGAACGGAAAGCGCGATCAGGGTGGCGCCCAGGATCAGCCTGGGTCGCGCATCGGGGTTGGGCTGGGTGCGCATCAGTGCCACCGCGACCGCGGCGGTGACGACCGGAAGCGCCAGGACGCCCGCCCCGATGAAGGTGCGCAACAGCGTGTCGACCCACGCGCCGACCGGCCGGGCGGCGTTGAACCACGAGCTCGCGGCGACCACCACGGAAAGGCCGAGCAGCATCAGCGCGATCCCGTCGCGGCGGTGCCCCGGGTCGATGTCGCGGGCCCGGCCGATCGATCGGGCCGCGCCGCCAGTGCTGCGTGCCGCCATCAGCCAGGTGGCGCGCAGCGCGCGGCCGCCGGTCAGCCCGGCGGCCACCAGCAGCGAGTGGTTTCGCCGTTTGGCGGGCCTGCTCGGCCGCTTACGGGGCGCCGCCGGCCGCGCGCGACCCGACCCACTTCGCGAAGGGGCCTTTGACCTGCTCGTTCTGGCTTTGGAGCGGGCGGCGGTCTTGTTAGCCATGTCGGCAAGGGTAGTCGCACCGCCATCATCTGCACCACCCGCCACACTGGTTACGGTTTGGTCATGTGAGCCATCTGACGGATGGGCCGTCAGGCCGCGTGAGTAGGGTGACAACCGGTGATTTAGATAACAGAAGTCATGCGCGTCACCCACCCCGTAGCCCCAGGAGGCCCCAGCATGCCCGTCGTCGTCGTTGCCACCATGACCGTCAAACCCGAATCGGTCGACGCGGTCCGCGACATCCTTACGCAGGCTGTGGAGGAAGTGCACAACGAACCCGGCTGCCAGTTGTACTCATTGCACCAATCGGGCGAGACCTTCGTCTTCGTCGAGCAGTGGGCCGATCCCGAGGCGCTCAAGGCCCACAGCACCGCTCCCGCCGTCACCAAGATGTTCACCGCGGCCGGCGACCACCTCGCCGGGGCGCCGGACATCAAGATGCTGCAGCCGGTTCCCGCCGGCGACCCGGACAAGGGTCAGCTCCGGTCCTGATGACGCGGCCCCTCGAAGGCAAGATCGCCTTCATCACCGGCGCGGCGCGCGGCCAGGGACGTGCACACGCGGTGCGGCTCGCCGCCGACGGCGCGAGCATCATCGCGGTCGACTTGTGCGACCAGATCGCCAGCGTGCCGTATCCCCTGGCCACCGAGGACGACCTGGCGCAAACCGTCAAGCTGGTCGAGGACACCGGCGCCCGGATCGTGGCCGCCCGTGGCGACGTCCGTGACCGGGCCTCGCTGTCGGCCGCGCTACAGGCGGGCCTGGACGAGTTCGGCCGGCTCGACATCGTCGTGGCCAACGCCGGTATCGCACCGATGCAGTCCGGCGACGACGGCTGGCGCGACGTCATCGACGTCAACCTCACCGGCGTCTACAACACCATCAAGGTGTCCATCCCGACCATGGTCAAGCAGGGCACCGGAGGCTCGATCGTGCTGATCAGCTCGAGCGCCGGACTGGCCGGCGTCGGCAGCCCGGACGCCGGTTCCGTCGGCTATGCCGCCGCCAAGCACGGCGTGGTGGGGCTGATGCGGGTATATGCGAATCTGCTTGCCACACAGTATATTCGGGTCAACTCGATCCACCCGTCCGGTGTCGAGACCCCGATGATCAACAACGAGTTCACCCGGGAATGGCTGGCCAAGATGGCCGCCGCGACCGACACACCGGGCGCCATGGGCAATGCCATGCCGGTGGAGGTGCTGGACGTCGAGGACGTCGCCAACGCGGTGGCGTGGCTGGTGAGCGACCAGGCCCGCTACATCACCGGCGTGACGTTGCCGGTCGATGCGGGCTTCCTGAACAAGTAGTCGAATGGCACGGAATCCCGCCGCGCAGACCGCTTTCGGCCCGATGGTGTTGGCTGCCGTCGAACAGAACGAGCCACCGGGCCGCCGCCTGGTGGACGACGACCTCGCGGAACTGTTTCTGCCGGCGCCACTGCGCTGGCTTGTCGCGGCCACCCGTGTGGCCCCCGTGCGCCGCTTGATGATCCGCGGATCGGAGTGGACCGGCCGCGGCCTATGGGCGAACATGGCCTGCCGCAAGCGTTTCATCGGCGACAAGCTGGCCGAGGCGCTCGAGGGCGTCGACGCGGTCGTCATCCTCGGTGCCGGGTTGGACACCCGCGCCTACCTGTTGACGCGCCAAGTCCGCGTCCCCGTCTTCGAGGTCGACCTGCCGGTCAACGTCGCCAGGAAGGTGAAGACGGTCCGGCGGGTGCTCGGCGGGCCGCCGATGTCGGTGCGGCAGGTGGCGTTGGACCTGGAGCGCGACGACTTGCTGACCGCCCTGGCCGAGCACGGCTACCGCACCGATTACCGGGCCTTCTTCATCTGCGAGGGAGTCACCCAGTACCTGACCGAAGCCACCGTTCGCCGGACGCTGGACGGGTTGCGCGCGGCCGCGCCGGGCAGCCGTTTGGTATTCACCTACGTCCGGCGGGATTTCATCGACGGTACGAATCGGTACGGCACTCGCACGCTCTATCGCAGCGTCCGCCAGCGGAGGCAGTTGTGGCACTTCGGCTTACAGCCCGAGGAGGTCGGCGAGTTCGTCGGTGAATACGGTTGGCGGCTGCTGGAGCAGGCCGGCCCGGACGAACTCCTCGAGCGGTACGTGGAACCCACGGGTCGCAAGTTGAAGGCGTCGCAACTGGAATGGTCGGCCTACGCGGAAAAGCTGTAGGTCCGATCGTCGCGACCCGCCTCGCCCGGCTTCGCCGCGCTCGCGATCGCCACTAGACCTCGATGACCGTCGGCACGATCATCGGCTGCCGGCGGTACACCTCGCCCACCCACTTGCCGACGGTGCGGCGCACGGCCTGGGCGATGCGGCCCGGATCGGTGATGTTGTCCGCGGCAAGCAGTTCCAGCTCCGCCTCGACCCGGCGCCCGGCGGGCTCCAGCGCCTTGGGGTCTTCGGAGAACCCGCGCGAATGCAAGTGCGGCGCGGCCACGGGGCGCCCGGTGCCGCGCTGGACGACGACGGTCACCGCGACGAAGCCCGACGACAGGATGAGCCGTTCCCCCAGCGTGATATCGCCGACGTCGCCGCTGATAAGCCCGTCGACGAACATCTTGCCGACCGGTACCGCCCCGGCGATCGACGCCGTGCCGGCGACCAGGTCGACGCTGACGCCGTTCTCGGCCAACAGGATCGATTCCTCCGGCACCCCGGTGCTGGCCGCCAGCTTGGCGTTGGCGCGCAGCATCCGCCAGGTGCCGTGCACCGGCATGACATTGCGCGGCCGCACGCCGTTGTAGAGGAACAACAGCTCGCCGGCGTACGCGTGGCCCGAAACATGCACGCGGGCTTGGGCGTTCGTGACGACGCGGGCCCCGATCTTGGCGAGCGCGTCGATCACGCCGTAGACCGCCTCCTCGTTGCCGGGGATCAGCGACGACGCCAGCACGATCAGGTCGCCCGCGGTGAGCGTGATGCTGCGATGCTCGCCGCGTGACATCCGCGACAGCGCCGACATGGGCTCGCCCTGGGTGCCGGTGGTGATCAGCACCACGCGCTCGGGCGGCATCATCTCGGCGGCGCCGATGTCGATCACGTCGGAATCGGCCACCCGCAGGAACCCCAGCTCGCGGGCGATGCCCATGTTGCGCACCATGGACCGCCCGACGAACGACACCCGCCGGCCCAACGCGACCGCGGCATCGCTGATCTGCTGCACCCGGTCGACGTTGGAGGCGAAGCAGGCGACGATCACCCGACCCTCGGCGCCCCGGATCAGGCGGTGCAGCGTCGGTCCCACTTCGCTCTCCGACGGCCCGACGCCGGGGATCCCGGAGTTGGTCGAGTCGCACAAGAACAGGTCCACACCGGCGTCGCCGAGGCGGGACATGCCGGGCAGATCGGTGGGCCGGCCGTCGAGGGGAAGCTGGTCGAGCTTGATGTCGCCGGTGTGCAAGACGGTTCCCGCGCCGGTGTGCACGGCGATCGCCAGCGCATCCGGGATCGAGTGGTTGACGGCGAAGTATTCGCACTCGAAGACGCCGTGGGTGCTCCGCTGGCGTTCGCTGACCTCGATGAACACCGGCTTGAGCCGGTGCTCACGGCATTTCGCGGCGACCAGCGCCAGGGTGAACTTCGATCCGACGACCGGGATGTCCGGGCGCAGCTTGAGCAGGAACGGGATGCCGCCGATGTGGTCCTCGTGCGCGTGGGTCAGCACCAGCGCCTCGATGTCGTCGAGCCGGTCCGAGATGTGGCGCAGGTCCGGAAGGATCAGGTCCACCCCGGGCTCGTCATGGGTGGGAAACATCACCCCGCAGTCGATGATCAGCAACCGGCCGAGATGCTCGAAAACCGTCATGTTCCGGCCGATTTCGCTGATGCCGCCCAGCGCGGTGACCCGCAACCCACCAGCGGCCAAGGGACCAGGAGGGGCGAGGTCTACATCCACTTACGGGCCACCCTTTGGCTCACCGGAGCACCGACGCCGCGCGCATATCGGCGGCCAGCGCGTCAATTTGCTCGGGCGACGCCGGCATTTGCGGCAGCCGGGGATCGCCAACTTCGATGCCCTGCAGGCGCAGCCCCGCCTTGGACATCGTCACGCCGCCCAGCCGGCTCATCGCGTTGCACAGCGGGGCGACGGAGACGTTGATCTTCCGCGCGGTGGCGATGTCGCCGGAAGCGAAGGCGGACAACATTTCTCGGAGCTGACCCGCGGCCACATGAGAGATCACGCTAATGAAGCCGGTGGCGCCCATGGCCAGCCACGGCAGGTTCAGCGCGTCGTCGCCGGAGTAGTAGGCCAGCCCGGTCTCGGCGATGATCTGGCCGCCGCTGTGCAGGTCGGCTTTGGCGTCCTTGATTCCCACGATGTTCGGATGGGCGGCCAGCGCACGGATGGTCTCGGTCTCGATCGGGATCACCGAGCGCGGCGGGATGTCGTAGAGCAGCACCGGCAGTTCGGTGGCGTCGGCGACGGCGGTGAAGTGCGCGATGAGCCCGCTCTGCGGCGGCTTCGAGTAGTAGGGCGTGACCACCAGCAATCCGTGGGCGCCCTCGGCCGCGCAGGCCTTGGCCAGCCGGACGCTGTGAGCGGTGTCATAGGTGCCCGCGCCGGCGATCACCCGGGCGCGGTCGCCCACCGCCTCCAGCACGACGCGGAGCAACTCTCGCTTCTCGTCGTCGGTGGTGGTCGGCGACTCGCCGGTGGTGCCGGAGACCACCAGGCCGTCACACCCCGCGTCCACCAGGTGGCTCGCCAGCTGTGCCGCGGCGCCGGTATCGAGGGAGTCGTCGGGAGCGAACGGTGTCACCATCGCGGTCAGCACGGTTCCCAACCGGGCCGGGGCGTCGAATCCGACGGTGCTCACGGTCCTTAGGTTACCTGGCGGCGGCAAGGTATTTGGCAACGGCGCGGACGTGCGTTGCCCGGGCGGCGGGGGCGGTCAGCCTCAGGAGCCCGGCGGGGTGACTGCAGTGCCGACTGGAAAGTCAGGCTTCGGTCGCCAGCGGGCTGGTGGCTACCTCGGTCCCGTCGGCCAGCGTCGAGACCTCGAAGTCGGCGAACACCGCGGGCACGGCGTCGGCGAGCTGGCGCAGGCACTCGATGGCCAGCCGCCGGATCTCCACGTCGGCGTGCTCGCTGGCGCGCATGGCGATGAAGTGCCGCCAGGCCCGGTAGTTGCCCGTGACGACGATGCGGGTCTCGGTCGCGTTCGGCAGCACCGCCCGCGCGGCCTGGCGCGCCTGCTTGCGGCGCAAGATGGCGTTGGGTTGGTCGGCGAATTTCGCCTCGAGCTTGGCCAGCAAATCGGCGTAGGTGGCCCGGCTGGCGTCGGCCGCCTCGGTCAGGATCCGGCGCAGTTCGGGGTCGTCCTCCATGCCCGGGGGTACGACGACTCGCGAGTCGCCCTCCGGCACGTAGCGCTGCGACAGCTGCGAGTAGGAGAAATGCCGGTGCCGGATCAGCTCGTGCGTGAGCGATCGCGAAATGCCGGTGATGTAGAACGACACGCTGGCGTGTTCGAGCACCGAAAAGTGCCCGACGTCGATGATGTGCTTGATGTAGCCGGCGTTGGTCGCGGTCTTGGGATTGGGTTTCGACCAGCTCTGATAGCAGGCCCGGCCGGCGAACTCAACCAGCGCCGCGCCACCGTCGGCGTCGGTGGTCCACGGCACGTCCGGCGGCGCCAGGAACTCGGTCTTGGCGATCAGTTGCACGCGTAGCGGCGCGGTCTCGGCCACGGCGCTCACCTTAACGTGGCGGCCGTACCCGGAGCTCACCCGATATCAGCGGGGGCAGCAGCGCGTCGCGGACGGCGGACAGCCGCGCGCTCTCGGTGCGACGTGCGTGGCACAGCGCCCCCAGGTCGGTGATCGTTTGCAGGGCCGCGGTCGGCAGGCGCCGGACGTCCGGGACCATGACGTCCAACAGATCGCGCGGCTGGATCCGCTGATGGCTCCCCGAAGTCCCGGCCACCCGGCGTTGCAGCCGTTCGGAGACGTCGGGTTGCCGAACGGCCGACCACAGGGCCGAGGCGTCGACGCCGCTCGGCTTCAGGACGACGAACTCGCTGCTGGCCACGGCCATCCGCGGCGGCAGGCTCACCACGTTCCAGATTCGCGGAATCCGGGGATTGAGCTTCGCGAACAACACGCACGGCTCCGACAGCAGGAACTTGCCGCTCCTGATGGACTCGGCGCCCACGGCGCGGGGCTGCGCCCCGTCATCGAAGGCCGGAAGGCTGAAGTGCGCGACCACGTCGTCGAACTCGGTCACGTTGAGGAACGCCGCCGACCGGCACGCCAGGCTGGACAGCGGCACGCGTTCGCGGGCCGACTCCGCGATGGCGACCATCACGTTCTCGGCGGTCTCGATCACCCGTTCGTTGGCGGACACTTTGTCGTCGAGGGAGCCGAGCAGTTCGGCGATCGCCTGGCGCTGCGGCGCGCCCACGCTGCGCACCGCGACGTCACGCAGGATGCGCTGGCTCAGCAGCGGCTGCCCCGATCCGGAGCGGTGATCGCCCAGCCGGCAGGTGTGCAACGCGTAGTACCAATACCGCGTCTCGCGTGGGTCGTTGGCCCGGCATACCAGTGCGTTCTCGGTGACCCAGACGTCGGAGTCGCAGTACCGCAGGCTGCCGCACTGCGCCCCGACGCGCCCGAGGACGATCAGCGGGCCGGCCGCGTTGTGTTCGGCCGTGTAACCGATGGCCCCGTTGGCGCCGTAGACGCGGAAGCAGCCGCCCGGCGCCGGCAGCGGCGCGCCGCCGCCGGTGCTGAACGCCAAGTGGTCACCCAGTGTGGTGGTCACCCAGGCGCTCCAATTGTTGGCGTACAACGCTTTCCAGGCGTGCGGATTCGTCGAGTGCGGCGAGCAGGTCGCCGGTCAGCCGAGCGATCTTCTGCTCTACCGGCTCGCCGTCGCCCTGGGGGGCGGGCGCCCCGACATAGCGTCCCGGCGTAAGCGGGTAGCCTGCCGCGGCGATGTCGTCGAGCGACGCGGAACCGCAGAACCCCGGAACATCTTGGTAAGTAAGGCATTTCGTGGCAGCCGATTCCGATCCGCGCCACGCGTGATAGGTGTCGCCGATGCGGACGACCTCCTGGTGCGTCAGCGCCCGCTCGGTGCGGTCCACCAGGTAGCCGAGCCCGCGGGCGTCGATGAACAGCACCTGCCCGGACCGCTTGCCCTTGTCGGTGTCGAAGAACCACAGGCACACCGGAATCGACGTGCTGCGGAACAGCTGCCCGGGCAGAGCGACCATGCACGACACCAGGTCGGCGTCGACGATCCGCGCGCGAATCTCCCCTTCCCCGGCCACGTTCGACGACATCGAACCGTTGGCCATGACGACGCCGGCCTTCCCACCCGGGGCCAGTTTGGACAGGACGTGCTGAATCCACGCGTAGTTGGCGTTGCCGGCTGGCGGGACACCGAAGCGCCACCGCGGGTCGCGCTCGTCGCGGGCCCAATCCTTGATGTTGAAGGGCGGATTGGCCATCACGTAATCCATCTGCACGCCGGCGTGCTGGTCGTCGCGGAACGTGTCACCCCACCGCGCACCCAGCCCGGAGTTGTCGATGCCGTGCACGGCGAGGTTCATCTTCGCCATCCGCCAGGTCTGCTCGACGCTTTCCTGTCCGCAGATCGTGATTCCGGCGGGGTCACCGTCGTGTTCGGCGATGAACCGCTCGGTCTGCACGAACATCCCGCCCGAGCCGCAGCACGGGTCATACACCCGCCCGCTTGAGGGTTCCAGAACCTCGACGATCACGCGGACCACGCTGGGTGGGGTGAAGAATTCGCCGCCACGGCGCCCTTCCGCGCGCGCGAAATTGCCCAGAAAGTACTCGTACACCTCGCCCAGCACGTCCCGGGCGTGGCCACGCTCACCGAATCGCGCGGTGTCCAACAGGCCCAGCAGTTCACCGAGGCGGCGCGGGTCGAGGTGGTTTTCGTACAGCCGCGGCAGCGCCGCGGCCTCCATCGCCTCGTCGACGAGCCGGCCGATGTCGGGCGATTCCGCGTTGTGCACCAACAACTTCCACTGCGCATCGAAGGCATGCTTGAGGAACACCAGCCCGAGGACGACGTCCTTGTACTGGCCGGCGGATAGGGAGCCGCGCAGTTTGTTGGCCGCCTTCCACAGCGTGTCTTTGAGCTCTTTGTCCGTTGCCCGCATCAGCCGGCCACCCGCAGATCGGCGGCCAGGTCGCCCCGGGTGGCGACGCTGAACCCGCCAAGTTCCAGCCACGACGCCATCGACTGCAATTCGCCGGCCAGCGCCTCGACGACGCGCGGTCGCGGCACGTCGGGTTCACCGAACGCGCCCACGACGCGCAGCGTGTCGGCGGCCCGATCGGCCTTGAGGTCGACCCGCGCCACCAGCTGCCCGTCCATCAGCAGCGGCCACACGTAGTAGCCGTACTGGCGCTTATGGGCCGGGGTGTAGATCTCGATGCGGTAGTGAAATCCGAACAGCCGCTCAACCCGGGGCCGAAAGAAGATCAACGGGTCGAACGGACACAACAGCGCGGTGCCCCGGTCGGCGCGCGGCACCGCGCGCCCGGTGCGCAGATAGGCCGGCGCGGGCCAGCCTTCGACGTCGACCCGCTCGATCTCACCCGCGGCCACCAGGTCGGCGACCGCCGGCTTGACCTGCTGGGCCGACAGCCGGAAGTAGTCGCGGATGTCGGCCTCGGTGCCCACGCCGAGCGCGGTGGCCGCCCGCAGCGTGAGTTCCCGGACGGCCTCCTCGTCGTCGACGTCGCGCGCCAGCACGCCCGCCGGCAGCACCCGTTCCACCAGGTCGTAGTGCCGTGCGAAGCCCACCCGGGTTGCCGTCGTGAGCACGCCGGCCGCGAAAAGCGCCTCGGCGACCCACTTGGTGTCGCTGCGGCTGCCCCACCAGCTTCCTCTGGGCCCGCGCGGTTCGGCCTCGAGATGGGCCTCGATCTGTCCGGCGGTGCTGGGCCCGAGCTCGGCGACGGCGGCGACGATCTTGTCGGCGAGCTGGGGATTGGCCTTGACGATGTGCACGCCCCAGCGGCCGTGCCGGTACTGGCGCATCCGCCAGCGCAGCAGCGGCCAGTCGTCGACGGCCATCAGCGCGGCCTCGTGCGCCCAGTACTCGGCCAGCAGCCGCGACGCGCGCGGGCCCCAGGCGGCGCGGTCCAACACGTCGCGGTCGTAGGGGCCGAGCCGGCTGAACACCGGCGCGTAGTGGGCACGCACCGCGACCGAAACCGAATCCAGTTGCAGCACTTGGATTCTCGATATCAGCCGCTTCAGATGGGCGCGAGTGATCGGACCGGCGGGCCGTGGCTCGCTAAAGCCTTGGGCCGCAACGGCGATCCGTCGGGCTTGCGCGGCCGACAGCCTGGGGGTCCGGATCGACACGGCGCCGAGAATACCGCTCGGGTGCGACAGCGCCCCGCGGCGACGCGGCTAGCCCGTGCTGACTTTCCCGTCCAGCGGCACCACGACGCTCGGCTCCGGCGCGCTCTTCTGCTCCTGGTAGGCCGACTCGAGAGCGGCCGGGACCGCTTCGAGGTCGCGGTACACGCCCATCAGCTGCTCGAGGACGTTGACCCGTTGCTTGATCGCCTCGTCCGCCGCACGCCGGGCCTGCTCGCGATAGTGATCGGCCTCGCGCTGGGCGTCGCGCCACGCCTTGTCGATCGCCGCTTCGGTCTCGGCGCGCATCCCGGCCAATTCGGCTTCGAGCTGCTTCTTGGCTTCCTCGTAATCGGTTTCCATGGCTTTTCGCTGCTCGGCCATCGCCGCCAACTCCTCTTCGTGCTTTCGCTGCGCGGCCTCGACCTCGGCCTCGGTCGCTGCGATCAGCGCGTCCGCCTCGCTCCGCGCCTCAGCCTGCATCTCGGAAACCTCCTCGACCGCGCGTTGCAGCATCTTCGCCATCCGGCGCTGCACCGCGTGGGGTGAGGGTGAGGTGTCGGTGAGGACGGCGACCTCCTTGCGCAGTGCGGCCGTTTGGTCGCCGGCTTCCTTCAGCCGGGACCTCAGGCTCTCGACATCGTCGAGCAGCAACTGCTGTTTGGTGGTCAACATCTCGATGTGGGCATCGACCGCGGCCGGGTCGTAGCCCCTGAACATGCGAGTGAACGCTTTCGTGGGTTCGGTTATCACTGCCAATTCCCCCTCCTGGCAACGTGTGGTGACGCGGAGAGACCGACCCCCGCGTCCGAGTATGTCACGGGCGCGGAGACCAACGCCTATGCCCGACGGTAGCTGTGCAGCCGGTACCGCAGCCCCGTGCGACTGACCTGCCACTCCCCCGTCTCACCCAGCCAGGCGTCGTCGAGCACAGGCGCCAGCGCGTCGTCGTCGTCGCGCCGCAGGTCGACTTCGACCTCGGTGACCTCACACCGCGTGGCGTGGGGCAGCGCGAGCAGATAGACCTGCTCGCCACCGATCGCCCACGTCTCGGGCTCGGTCTCGGAACCGGCAAGAGCCGCCTCGAGCGACCCGACGACCTCCGCGCCGTCGGCCACGAAGTCCCTCCGCCGCGAGAGTACGACATTCCTGCGACCGGGCAGCGGCCGGACCTTGGCAGGCAGCGACTCCCACGTGCGCCGGCCCATGATCACGGTGTGCCCGATGGTCAGCTCTTTGAAGCGGGCCAGGTCCTCGGGGACTCGCCACGGGATGTCGCCACCACGGCCGATGATGCCCGACGTCGACTGAGCCCACACCAGGCCGAGGTCGGTCATACAGCGACGGGGGCTTTGATCGCGGGGTGCGGGTCGTAGTTCTTCACGACGACGTCGTCGTAGGTGTAGTCGAAGATCGAATCCCGGTGTCCCAGTACAAGTTCCGGGTACGGCCGCGGCTCGCGGCTGAGCTGGGTGCGCACCTGCTCGACGTGATTGTCGTAAATGTGGCAGTCGCCGCCCGTCCAGACGAACTCACCGACCGACAGGTTGGCCTGGGCGGCCATCATGTGGGTGAGCAGCGCGTAGCTGGCTATGTTGAACGGCACACCGAGGAAGAGGTCGGCGCTGCGCTGATACAGCTGGCAGCTGAGCCGACCGTCGGCCACGTAGAACTGGAAGAACGCGTGGCACGGCGGCAGCGCCATCTGCGGGATCTCCCCCACGTTCCACGCCGAGACGATGATGCGCCGCGAGTTCGGGTCGGTGCGCAGCAAGTCCAGCGCCGCGGTGATCTGGTCGACGTGCTCACCCGTCGGCGTCGGCCAGGACCGCCACTGCACGCCATATATCGGCCCGAGATCGCCTGTCTCGCTTGCCCATTCGTCCCAGATAGTGACGCCGTGCTCGTGCAGCCAGGCGACATTCGAATCGCCGCGCAGGAACCACAGCAACTCGTAGATGACCGACTTCAGATGCACCTTCTTGGTGGTGAGCAGCGGGAAGCCGGCCGACAGGTCGTAGCGCAACTGCTGGCCGAACAGGCTGCGGGTCCCGGTGCCGGTGCGGTCGGCTTTGGCCGTGCCCCGCTCGAGCACCAGGCGCAACAGGTCCTCGTAGGGCGTCGGGATCGGCACGCGGCCAGCTTAGCTCCCAGGGCCAGGAGTAGAACGGGTCCCATGCCGAACATCATCGACACCATCGCCACCGCTGACGGGATCTGCACCGTCCACTTGTTCACCCCCGATGGTCCGGAATCCCAAGTTCCGTGGCCCGGCGTGGTCATGTACCCCGACGCCGGCGGATTTCGCGACACCTTCGAACAAATGGCGGCCAAATTGGCCGGATACGGCTACGTCGTGCTTCTTCCCGACGTGTACTACCGCAGCGGCGAGTGGGCTCCGTTCGACATGGCCACCGTGTTCGCCGACGAGAAGGAACGCAAGCGGCTGTTCGGGATGATCGGCAGCATCACCCCGGACAAGATGGCCAGCGACGCCGTCGCCTTCTTCGACTACCTGTCGGCCCGGCCGGAGGTGTCCGGGGAGCGCTTCGGCGTGTGTGGATATTGCATGGGCGGCCGCACGTCCTTGGTGGTCGCCGGCCGGGTGCCCGAGCGCGTGGCCGCTGCGGCGTCCTTCCACGGCGGCGGCCTGGTGACCGACACGGCGGACAGCCCGCATCTGCTGGCCGATCGGATGCGCGCGACGGTGTATGTGGGTGGCGCCAAAGATGACGCGTCCTTCACCCACGACCACGCCGAGCAGCTCGACAAGGCGCTGACCGCAGCCGGCGTGCAGCACACGATCGAGTGGTATCCGGCGGCCCACGGGTTCGCGGTTCCGGACAACGCGCCGTATGACCCCGCCGCGGCGGAGCGGCACTGGCAGGCGATGACCGAGGTCTTCGCTTCCGCGTTACCGCGCTAACCCGTCCAGCAGCAGCGTCGCGGCCACCGCCGCGCCGTCGGTGCGGATCGTGGCGGCCACGGCACTCGCCCGCGCACGGATATCCGGCGACAGGGCCGTCTCGAGCGCGGCCGACAGCGACTCGGCGGTAGGCGCCGGACCGTCGTGCGCGACACCGATGCCCAGGTCCGCCACCCGACCGGCCCAATACGGCTGATCGGCCCCCTGCGGCAGCACCACCTGCGGCGCACCGGCCCGCGCGGCGGTGGTCGTGGTGCCCGCGCCGCCGTGGTGCACGACTGCGGCGACGCGGGCGAAGAGCGCCCGGTGGTTGAGCTCACCGACGGCGAGGCAGTCGTCGCGGTCGTCTATCGGGGCCAGGCCGGCCCAGCCTCGGTAGAGAATCGCCCGGCGGCCATGGGCGCGGACGGCCTCGACGACCGCCCGGGAAAGGTCGGTCGCGGCGCGCATCGGCATGCTGCCGAAGCCCACGTACACCGGCGCCGGGCCGGCGTCGAGGAACTCCGCCACGTCGGCGGGGAGGGGACGTTCGTCGGGCAGCAGCCACGCCCCGGTCTGGACCACGTCGAGCCCGCTTCGTTCCGGCCACGGTCCCAGCGTGGGGTCCGCCGCCAGCCATGGACCCTCGGTGAGGGCGTAGTCGCGGATGTCGTCCACCGGCGGCAGGCCCAGCGAGGCACGGTGGTCGTTGAGCGTCGCGCCGAACAGCGTGTCCATGTGCTGGGCGTCCATCCACCACAGCACCCGGTTGTCGATCACTCCCGGCGGAAACTGGCCGGCATACGTCGGGGGCAGGTGGTGCGGCGACGGCAGGATCGTCGGTTGGTAGCTCACATAGACGTAGGGAATGCCCAGGCGCTCGGCCACCGACCGCGCGCCCGCCGCGACCGGCGGGAAGCCGGTGGCCACCAGCAGGTCACATCCGTCGGCCGCGGCGGCCACCGTGTCGAATTGGGCGGCCACCAGCGCGTCCAAGTGCCGGCGGAGGTCGTCCTCGGACGGTGTGAGGCCGGCCGCCATCGCGCGCCACGAATCGCCGAATGGCACCAGCGGCAGGCCGATACCGGCCAGCAATTCCCCGAATTCCTGGTCCGGCGGCGCGCACACCCGAACCTCCGCGCCGAGCGCCCGCAACTGAACCCCGAGCGCCGCAAGCGGTTCGACCGCCCCGCGCGAATCGTGGGTGGACAGCAACACACGCATTCCGACGTTCTTCACCTCCGGCGTGCGGTCGGCCACCTCGTCGCCCACCGCGGACCGACACCTTCGCATGAAACGGCGGCCCGTGGCCTGCGTCAACCCGGAAGGCGATTCCCATGACGCCGCGAATACCGCGGCAAAATAACGAAGTTTGCCCTCCGCGGCGCGCCGCGGGGAAAAAATCAATCCGAGCCCAACTAGTTCGGGGGCAGGCCCACCAATTCGGCCAGCCGGGCGCGGTGACGGTAGGCGGTGCCGAAGATCAACTGGTCGCTCTTGGCGCGCTTGAGATAAAGGTGCGCGGGATACTCCCACGTCATGCCGATGCCGCCGTGCAGCTGCACACACTCCTCGGCCGCGTGCACGGCGACGCCGCTGCAATACGCCTGGGCGACGGCGGCCGCGAGGGCCGCGTCTTCGTCGCCGCGGGCACACGTGTCGGCGGCGTAGCGGGCCGCCGCCGTCGCGGCGCTGACTTCGAACCACAGATCGGCCAACCGGTGTTTGATCGCCTGGTACGAGCCGATCGCGCGGCCGAACTGCTTGCGCTGCTTGGCATATTCCAGCGTGGTCTGGAAACACCATTGGGCGATGCCGAGCTGTTCGGACGCGAGCAGGGCCGCCCCCGTGCGCAGCGCCTCGGTGACCGCGCCGTCGGCCGGCCCGACGCGTGACGAGGCGACCGCCGAAAAGCGCACATCCGCAAGGGGTCTCGTCATGTCCAGCGCCAGCAGTGGCGACACCTCCACACCGGCCGCGGTGCGCGAGACGGTGTGCAGCTCGTGTCCGTCCGGACCGGCAACCGGCACCACCAGCACGTCGGCCTGCGCGGCACCGGCGACGCTGGTGACCGATCCGCTCAGCCCGTCTGCGCCGCCGGTCACCGCCCCGGGCGGATCCCCGGGTGCTGTCGAGAGCGGCACTACCAACGCCGCGGTCAGCTCGCCCTGGGCCAGGGCGGACACGGTCTCGGTATCGCCGGCATGCAACAGCGCAACGGTGGCCAACACCGCGCTCGACAAGAACGGCACCGGCGCGACGGCCCGGCCGATCTCCTCCATGACGACCGCGGCCTCGCGGGCACCCGCCCCGGCCCCGCCAAGCGACTCCGGGACCAGCAGGCCGGCCACCCCGAGCTCGACGGCCAGTGCCCGCCAGAGGCTTGAGAAGTCTTGCGGTTCGGGGTCATAGGCGCGGGCCACCGATTCGGGCGGGCAGCGGTCGGCGAACAGATGCCGAACGCTGTCGCGCAGGGCCTCCTCGGTGTCCGAGTAGAGCAGGTCACTCACCGATCCAGGTCCTTCCACGCGACGTCCCTGTCGACGCGGTGCTCGCCCGGCAGGCCGAGAATGCGCTCAGAGATGGTGTTGCGCAGGATCTCCGAGGTGCCGCCCTCGATCGAGTTGCCGCGAGCCCGCAGATAGCGGTATCCGGGCTCGCGCCCGACCAGATCCACGACTTCGGTCCTGCGCATGGTCCAGTCGTCGTACTGCAGCCCCGCCTCGGCGTGCAGCTCGATGTCGAAGCCCGAAATGGACTGCGCCAGCTTGGCGAAGGCAACCTTCATGCCGGCGCCTTCCGGTCCGGGCTGGCCCACCTGCGCCTGCTGCCGGAGCCGCTCGCCGGCCAGGCGAAGGACTTCCGCGTCGACCCACAACTTCATCAGCTCGTCGTGCATCGCGGGATTGCGCACGCCGGGGTCATCCCGCCACGCCTTGGTGACCTTCCCGATGATCCCGCCCTCGCGCGGCGTTCCGGCGCGGGTACCGATCGCGACGCGCTCGTTGTTGAGCGTGGTGGTCGCGACCCGCCAGCCGCCGCCGACCGGGCCGAGCCGGTTCTCGTCGGGCACCCGCACGTCGGTGAGGAACACCTCGTTGAACTCCGCCTCGCCGGTTATCTGGCGCAGCGGGCGCACCTCGACACCGGGCTGCGTCATGTCGCACAGGAAGTACGTCAGGCCAGAGTGTTTGGGCACCGTCGGGTCGGTGCGGGCAACCAGGATGGCCATCTGCGCGTGCTGCGCCATCGACGTCCACACCTTCTGCCCGTTGACAATCCAGTCGTCACCGTCGCGGACCGCCCGGGTGGCCAACCCGGCCAGGTCCGAGCCCGCGCCGGGTTCGCTGAACAACTGGCAATACACTTGCTCACCGGTGAACAAGGGGCGCAGGAACTTTCGTTTCTGCTCGTCGGTCCCGAACGCCGCGATGGTGGGCGCCGCCATGCCCATCCCGATGAAGTTCTGTACGGTGCCGCCCACCGGCGCGCCGGCGCCCGCCAGCTGGGCGTCGACGAGTTCCTGGGCCTTTCGCGGCAGGTCCAGCCCGCCGAAGCCGTGCGGCAGGTGCACCCAGGCCAGGCCCGCGTCGTACTGCGCGCCAAGGAATTCGCGCGGATCGGTGGTGGCCGGGTCATGCCCGTCCAGCAGCGCCTGCACCCGCGCCTTCAGGTCAGTCGCCAGGTCATCGGAGCTCATGGCTAGTCCTGCGATCGAGCCTGAAAGCCCTGTGCGGCACCGAGCAGCAGGCCGCCGTCGATCACCATCGTCTCGCCGGTGATCCAGCTCGCCGCGTCGGAGACCAGGAATGCCACGGCGGCGGCCACGTCGATGGGCTCACCGATGCGTCCCAGAGCGATCGAGGACGCGAGCGGATCCTCGTGGTCCTTCCACAGCGCCTCGGCCAACCGGGTGCGCACCACCCCCGGGGCGATCGCGTTGACGCGGACGCGGGGCGACAGTTCCAGCGCCAGCTGCTTGGTGACGTGGATCAGCGCGGCCTTGGTGGCGTTGTACATGCCCATGGCCGGCGATTGGTGCAGGCCGCCGATGGAGGCGGTGTTGACGATCGCGCCGCCGTGCTCCCCCATCCACGACTTGACGACGAGCGAGGTCCACAGCAGCGGGGCCCAGAGGTTGACGTCGAAGATCTTGGTGAAGCGGGCGTGGTCCTGGTCGATCAGCGGGCCGTACGCCGGGTTGGTGCCTGCGTTGTTGATCAGGATGTCCACGCTGCCGAAACGCTCCAGCGTGAGGTCCACGCAGCGCCGGGCGGCGTCCTCGTCGACGGCGTGCGCGCCGACGCCCAGCGCGTTGCCGTCTACCTGTGCCGCGGCCTCGTCGGCGGCCTCCTGCTTGCGGGCGGTGAGCACCACGTTGGCCCCGGCGGCCGCGAGCTGTTGGGCGATCGCGAGCCCGATCCCGCGCGATGCGCCGGTGACGATCGCGGTTCGGCCGGTCAGATCCAGTGAAGTCATCGAGATATGCCTTCCGTCGCGACAGCCAACGGTTTACCGTTCGCTATATGGATGTGTTTACACGTGCGTCAGCGTGGTATGCGACCCGCATGACCACGAAATTAACCTTCACGAAAAAACTGGTGGTGGGCGGGGCTGCGGCCGCCGCGATCGCGGTTACCCCGATCGCCGTAACCGATTCCCTGGCTTTCGCACCTGCGCAGTCCGCGGCACCCACGCACCTGGTGTTCAAGGACGACCCGAACGGCGGGGGCTGTGACGCCAACGGCAACTGCGGTTCGGGCGGCCAGAACACCGGCCCGGGCGGCGGTCCAGGCGGCCAGGGCTGCCTCCCGGGCGTCGGCTGCGGCTCCGGCGGCCAAAACGCCGGACCGGGCGGAATTCCGGGCGGCCAGGGCTGCCTGCCCGGCGTCGGCTGCGGTTCCGGTCACGCCTGATCAGTCGGTCCTCGCGGCTCCCGGAGCCTGGCGATCCAGGCCCGGGACTCCGCGGGGTCGATGACGTCGTCGAGTTCGAAGGTGGTGGCCGCCCGCAGCGCCTTGCCGTGCTCGTAGGCCGCCGCCACCAGCTTGTCGAATAACTCTTGGCGCTTGACGGGGTCACCCTCGGCCGCCAGCTCCTTGCTGAACCCGAGGCGCACGGCCCCCTCGAGTCCCATCCCGCCGATCTCCCCGGTCGGCCAGGCGACGGTGAACTGCGGGGCGCGAAAGGAACCGCCGGCCATCGCCATCGCCCCGAGCCCGTATCCCTTTCGCAAAATGATCATTCCGACCGGCACGGTCAAGCGCGCGCCCAGCACGAACATCCGCCCGAACCGCCGGACCGCCGCATCCTTTTCCGCGTCGGGCCCGACCATGAAGCCCGGGGTGTCGCACAGCGAAATCACCGGCAGCCGAAACGATTCACACAGCGCGAGGAAGTCGCCGGCCTTGTCGGCCGCCTCCGCGTCGATGGCGCCGCCGAGGTGATGCGTGCTGTTGGCAATCAGCCCGTACGCCGTACCTTCGACGCGGACCAGCGCCGTGACGATGCCGACGCCGTAGTCCGGCCGCAGTTCCAGCACGGAGCCGGTGTCCACGATCGCCCCGATCGCCCGGTGCACGTCATAGGCGCGTAACCGGTTCTGCGGCACCACATACCGGGCCAGCCGCGGATCCGGTGCCGCCCAATCATCTTTGGCGCCTTGGAAATACGACAGGTACTGCTTGGCCAGCGACACCGCGTGCGCCTCGTCGCGGGCGACCAGGCTGACCACGCCGTTGCGCCGCTGCACGCCGATCGGCCCGATCGCCTCCGGCGGGTACACCCCCAGGCCGCCGCCCTCGATCATGGCCGGCCCGCCCATCCCGATGTTGGCGTCCGGGGTCGCGATGATGACGTCGCACACGCCGGCCAGCGCGGCATTCCCGGCGAAGCACCGGCCCGAGACGATCGATACCAGCGGCACCCGGCCGCTCAGCGCGGCCAGCATCCGGAAGGTAGGGACGTCCAGACCGGCGGCGCCGCCGACGTCGGTGTCCCCCGGCCGGCCGCCGCCGCCCTCGGCGAACAGCACCACCGGCAGCCGTTTCCGGGCGGCCAGGTCGAACGCACGGTCGGTCTTGGCATGGTTGCGCATGCCTTGCGTGCCCGCCAGCACGGTGTAGTCGTAGGAGACCACGACGGCCTCGGCCGCCGCTCGCCCGAAACGGTCCGCGCCGATGGTGGCCAGGCCGGCGACCAGGCCGTCGGCCGGCGTGTTGGCGATGAGGTCGTCTTCCGAGCGCCGGCTGCGCTGCGCCGCGATGGCCAGCGCGCCGTATTCGACGAAGCTGCCGGGGTCGACCAGATCGGCGATGTTCTCCCGCGCAGTGCGACGGCCTTGCTTGTGCCGCTTGGCGACCGCGGCCTCGCGGCCCTCGTCGAGGGTGAACAGATGCCGCCTGCGCACCTCGTCGAGGTCGGCGCGCGGACGGTCGAGATCCGTTGCGGCCGTGGATGAGTCGCCCCGTACGCCGGCATCGGTGCGAGCGAACACGAGCAACGGGTCACCGGTTCCGACGACCTGCCCGGGCGTCACCAGATTGCGCACGGTCCGCAGCGCGTCCGGCGCGACGAGCACATGCTGCATCTTCATCGCTTCGAGGACGACGAGCTGGCTGCCCGCCGGGTGTTCCGCGCCTTCGGGCACCAGCTCGACCACCGTGCCGGCCAGCTGGGCGCGCAGCACGTCCTCGCCGGGATAGAGCTCGACCGAAGCCGCGCGGACGTCGTGCTGGTGCGACGAGGCCGCCGCCACCAGCTCGGGTAACTTCTCGTCGACGAAACCGGTGCTCACGCAACCGGATTGAACGGCGGGGTCATTCAACAGCTCGTTGAGGAAGTCGATGTTGGTGCGGACCCCCTCGATGCCGAACTCGGCGAGCGCGGTTCGGGCCTTCCGCAACGCCGCCTGCGGCGACGACCCGTGCACATGGGCCACCACCTTCGCCAGCAGTGAGTCGTATTGCGGGTTGACGACCAGGCCGGTCCTGCCGTAGGTGTCGACGCGGATCCCCGGCCCGCTCGGCGGCGAGAACGCGGTGAGCGTGCCGGCCGCGGGCACAACGGAGAGGTCGGGGGCGAAAGTCTCCATGTTGACCCGGGCCTGGATGGCGATGCCCCGATGCGCCGCGGGCTCCCCGATGATTTCGTTGCCGTCGGAGGCGATCCCGGCCGGCAGCCCGAGCTGGTAGTAGGAGGCGCCCCCGGCGATGGCCAGCTGGACGGCCACCAGGTCGAATCCGGTCGTCTCCTCGGTGACCGTGTGCTCCACCTGGATTCTCGGGTTGACTTCGAGGAACACGAATTCCTCACCGGCGAGCAGGAATTCGACGGTCGCCAGCCCCCGCAGCCCGACCCGTGCGCACAGCCGGACCGCGGCCTGGTGCAAGTCACGCCGCAATATGTCGGAAAGCCCTTGGGCGGGCGCCATTTCGACGAGCTTCTGGTAACGCCGCTGGATGCTGCAGTCACGGTCGCCGAGCGCAAGCGCGCGGGTTTGGTGCCCCGCCGGCGCGGCGACGACCTGGACCTCGATGTGCCGCGCGCCGTCGAGCAGCGCCTCGGCGAACAGCGCCGGGTCGCCGAAGCCCAGTTGCGCCTCCCCGGCGCACTGTTGGTAGGCGCTGCCGATCTGGTCGGCGCTGCGCACGGTGCGCATTCCCCGCCCACCGCCGCCGGCAAGCGCCTTGATCATGATGGCGCCGCCCTGGGCCTCGAAGAACGCCTCCATCTCGGCGACGCTGCTCGGCCCGTCGGTCGCGGGCAACACCGGCACCCCGGCGGCGGTGGCGGCGCCGCGGGCGGCGGACTTGTTGCCGACCAGTTCGAGCGCGTCGGCGTCCGGTCCCACGAACGCGTAGCCGGCGCCGGCGCAGGTGCGGGCGAATTCGGCGTTCTCACTGAGGAATCCGTAACCGGGGTGGATCAGCTCCGCGCCGCAGCTCTTGGCCGCGGCCAGGATGGCGGGCTGGTCCAAGTAGGCTCGCGGGCCGGCGCCGGGAAGGCCGATCGCTTCGTCGGCGGCATGCACGTGCGGGCTTTCGGCATCGTCTTCGGCGTAGACCGCGACCGTTCGCATGCCCAATTCGACTGCCGTGCGAATGATTCGGAGCGCGATCTCGCCCCGGTTTGCCACCAGTACGGTCGCGCTCATCGCAGCGGCTCTCCCCACTGCACCTGTTCACGGAGTTTGCCCTTGAGCAGCTTGCCGCCGGCGTTGCGCGGCAGCGCGCTGTCGACCACCGTGACGTATTGCGGCACCTTGAAGTCGGCGAGCTGCTCGCGACAGTGGTCGAGCACCGCCGGCACGTCGATCCCGTCCGCACCGCCGAACAACACCGCGCCCACCTTCTCGCCCATGACGTCGTCGGGAACCGCCAGCACGCACGCGTCCTGCACCTGGGGCGCCGCCAGCAGCACGGCTTCCACCTCGACGCTGGAGACGTTCTCACCGCCGCGGTTGATGATGTCCTTGAGCCGGTCGACGATGTGCACCCGGCCCACGTCGTCGACCCGCACCACGTCGCCGGTGTGCAGCCAGCCGTCCACGATGGTGGCCGCGGTCGCTTCCGGCCTGTTCCAGTACCCGGCGGTCACGTTGGCCCCGCGCACCACCAACTCACCGACGCCTGGCTCGTCGCCGCCAAACGGAATCAGGCCGAGGTCGACGGAAGGGACCGCGTAGCCGACCGAGTCGGCGTGCTCGACGGCATCCCGGCTGGGCAGCACCGTCATCAGCGACGAGGTCTCGGTCATGCCGTAGCCGTTGAAGACCGTGGCCTGCGGGAAGGCGTTCTGCACCGCCCGCACCAACGACGGGGCGATCGGGGCGCCCCCGTAACCCACCCAGCGGACGCTGGAAACGTCGGCGTCGGCAAAGGCATTCTGCCGCAGCATCAATGCGTAGACCGCCGGAACGGTGACCATGACGGAGATGCGCTCGGCGCCCAGGGTGGCGATCAAGGCGTCCAGGTTGAGGGCGGGCATGATCACCGAGGCCCCGCCCAGCCGGGCGGCGGCCAAAAGCTGTGTGTTGCAACCGGTCACGTGGAACAGCGGCACCGAGATGAGCGTGCGCATCCCTTCGCCCAGGTCTCGGGGCTGGTCGAGACAGCGGATCCCGTTCTCGGTGTTGGTCAGGAAGGCCTCGTGAGTGGTCGGCACGCCTTTGGGGTGGCCGGTGGTGCCCGAGGTGTAGAACAGCGCGGCCACGTCGGCGGGGCCGAGTCGCTCGGTCACGTAGGGCTGGCCGTCGGGCAGCGGCGTGTCCGCCGCCAGGTCCAGTGTCGCCCCGGAGTCGGAGAGGACGAACTCGACTTCCGGTTGCGCCGAGCGCGTATTGACCGCCACCGCAACGCCACCCGCCATCACGGTGCCCCAGAACGCCAGCACCCAGTCGACGCCGGCCGGGTATCGCACCGCGACGCGGTCACCGGGCCGCAGCCCGGCGGCGCGCAGCCCACCGGCGACGCGCGCGGCGCGGTCCCACAGCTGGCGGTAGGTCAGCCGACCGGCACCGAGTTCGACCAGCGCCTCGCTGTCCGGGCGCCGGTCGACCTGTTCGGCCAGCATGTCCAGCAGCGTGGCGGGTAGATCGTCGTAGTGCGGGACGCCGTCGGCGTCGCGGGTCACGCCGGTCGTGGGGAACGGGTTGTTTTCACGGGAAATTTCGATCACTGCAGGCATGCCCGTTCCTTACTATCCGGTGTCCTATCGTGATAGCGGTGACGATCGACGATCCCGCCATCATGCCCGAGGCGTTCTTCACTGTCGACGGCGACTGCTACCTGCCCGGCCGGTTGACCGGAGGGCCGTGGGGTGCGGCGATGGGCGGCCAGATCGTCGGCGGCCTGCTCGGTTGGGGCATAGAGCAATCCGGCATCGAACCCGACTTCCAGCCGGCCCGCCTCACGGTCGACCTGTTGCGTCCGGCGTTGCCCGAGCCGGTGCAGATTCGGACCTCGGTGCAACGGGAAGGCCGGCGGATCAAGCTCGTCGACGGGGCGCTGGTGCAGAACGGCAACACCGTCGCGCGGGCCAGCGCGCTGTTCCTGCGCCGAGGGGATCATCCCGAGGGGGCGGTGTGGTCCGCGCCCCTTCAAATGCCGCCGCTTCCGGCCGATTCCGAGGGCTCCCCTACCGACATGCCGTTCCTGATCTGGGGCTACGGGGCCACCGCCGCGGGCAGCCCGGGCATCGCGGCCGGCGAGTGGGAACAGTCCCATTCCCAGAAGTTCGCCTGGACGCGGATCTTTCGCCCGATGGTGCACGGCCACCCACTGACCCCGTTCACCCGCCTGGCCTTCGTCGGAGACATCACGAGTTCGCTGACCCATTGGGGCACCGGCGGATTGCGCTACATCAACGCCGACTACACGGTCACCGCGAGCCGCCTGCCCGACGGTGAATACCTGGGGCTGGCGGCCCAGAGCCACTACGCGACGGCCGGCGTCGCGACCGGGGCAGCCACCCTGTTCGACCGGCACGGGCCGATCGGCACCAGCTCGGCGCTGGCCCTGGCCCAGCCGGCCGAGGCATTCAAGCCGGCTTTCGCCTAGACGGCTCATCCCATCAACTGGGCAGCAACCGTAGCGCCGAGTTCCCAGCACGCCTGTAGGTCGCTCTTGTCCGGCTTGCCCGAAACCAGCACGGTCTCTGCGGCTTTCGTCCAACCGAGCCCCGTGGTGATCGACATGACGCCGCGTTCGGCGCCCTCGGTGCCCTCGTTGCCGTGCAGGTACAAGCCGAACGGGCGCCCGCGCGTCGAGTCGAGCAGTTGGTAGTAGGCGCAGTCGAAGGCGTGCTTGAGCGCCCCGCTCATGTAGCCCAGGTTCGCGGGGCTGCCCAACACGTAGCCGTCGGCCTCGAGCATCTCGGCCGGGGACACGGTCAGCGCCGGGCGCCGGACGACCTCGACGCCCTCGATCTCGGGGTCGGTGGCACCCGAGACGACCGCCTCGAACATCTCATGGCAATGCGGGGACGGCGTGTGGTGGACGATCAGCAGCGTCTTGCTCATTGGCGGCCCTGCAATTCCAGCGCCGTCTTCATGGCCTCCCGCGCCCGCCTGCGGTCCCCCGCATAGTCGTAGGCGCGGGCCAGCCGGTACCAGCGCCGCCAGTCGTCGGGGTGGTCTTCGACTTCGGTGCGCACCGAGGCGAACAGCGCGTCGGCGGCGTCCCGCTCGATGCGGCCCGACGCCCGTCGCGGCAGCGCGCTGGTGTCGAGCTCCATGCCGTCGGCCGCGATTAACTGGGCCAGCTTCTGGTGGGCGAACCCGGACCGCAGGGTCGCCACCATGGCCCACAGCCCGATCAGGGGCATGATCAGCACCGCCAGGCCCAGGCCCACGGCGGCCGCCCGGCCCGAGGCGATCATCGCGACGGCCATCCGCCCCAGCAGCACGAAGTAAACCAGCATCGCCACGCAGAGGAACGCGATGAGGAACTGGGTGCGCAGGGCGGTGTTCATCGCAGGTTCAGTGCAGGTCGAGCAGGGGCTCGAGGCCCACGGTGAGGCCGCGCCGTTCCTGGACGCGCCGCACCGCCAACAACACGCCCGGCACGAACGAGGTGCGGTCCAAGCTGTCGTGGCGGATGGTGAGCGTCTCCCCCTCGGTGCCGAACAAGATCTCCTGGTGGGCGACCAGCCCGGCCAGCCGCACCGAGTGCACCGGGATGCCGTCGACGTCGGCGCCGCGGGCGCCGGGCAGGCTGGTGCTGGTGGCATCGGGGTTGGGCGGCATGCCCTTTCGCGCTTCGGCGATCAGCTTGGCCGTGCGCGCGGCCGTACCCGACGGGGCGTCGGCCTTGTGCGGGTGGTGCAGCTCGATCACCTCCACCGACTCGAAGAAGCGCGCCGCCTGCTTGGCGAAGTGCATCGACAGCACCGCGCCGATCGCGAAGTTCGGGGCGATGAGGACGCTCGTGTTGGGCTTGTCGGCCAACCACGCCTGCACTTGGTCGAGGCGCTCCTGCGTGAAGCCCGTGGTGCCGACGACGGCGTGAATCCCGTTGCCGATCAGGAACTCTAGATTGCCCATCACCACGTCGGGATGGGTGAAGTCGATGACCACCTCGGTGCCGGAGTCGGTGAACATGTCCAGCGAGTCACCGGCGTCCACCTCCGCGGACAAGGTCAAGTCCTGGGCGGCCTGCACGCCCGCCACCATCGCCGCACCGACTTTGCCCTTAGCTCCCAAGACGCCTACCCGCATGAGCTTCACCCTAGACCGGGCCACTTCATCCACAGTTGGGTGTTTATCCACAGCGGTCGCTTTCGCGGTGGCCGGCGCCGGAGTCCCCGGATAGTGTTCGAACATGAGTTCGATCGAGGTCCCGGCCGAGGTGGAGGCCGCCTTGGACGCGCTGGCCGCGGCCGATGCGGCGGTGGGCGGGCTGGACTTCGACGCGCTGCGCCCCGAAGTACGGCTGCGCGTGCTGGAAGCGATGGAGCGCTCTCACCGGCGCCAGACCGCGGTCGGCACCGACGTGATCGCCGGCCTGGCGAACGAGGATCCCGGCGACGTCGGCGGTCCGGTCCATAAGGTGATCGCCGACTGGCTGCGGATCAGCTATGCCGACGCGTGCCGTCGAGTTCGAGACGCCAAGCAGCTCTCGCCGCGCCTGACCCTCACCGGCCAGGAGATGCCGCCGGAGCTGCCGGCCACCGCCGTGGCGTGGCGGAGCGGCCTTCTCGACGGGCAGCACCTGCGGGTGATTCAGGCGTTCGTGCGCGACCTACCGGACGCCGTGCCCGCCGGAAAGGTCGATGCGGCCGAGCGCTTCCTGGCCCAGCAGGCGCTGGGTTTGCGTCCCGACCAGCTGCAAAAGGTCGCGCACCAGTGCGCCCTGCGGATCAATCCCGACGGGAAATTCTCCGACACCGACCGCGCCCGGCAGCGCGGCTTCGCCTGGACTGGGCAGCGTCTCGACGGTATGAGCATCGGCAAGCTGGTCGCCTCGCCGGAGCTGCGGGCCAATCTCGATGCCTGGCTCGCGCGGTTCGCGGCCCCAGGCATGTGCGATCCGGACGACGAAAAGCCCTGTGTCGACGGCGAACCCGCCGAGGAATCCGCGAACGGCGACACGCGGAGCCAAGCGCAGCGCCAGCATGACGCGATCAACGCGCTGGTGCGCGGCCAGCTGGGCGACCCGCGGTTAGGGGCGCACAACGGATTGCCGGTCACCGTCATCGTCTCCACCACGCTGCAGGAGCTGACGGCGGGCACCGGGCGCGCGGTCACGGGCGGCGGAACGGTGTTGCCGATGCGCGACGTGATCCGGATGGCGCGACACGCCTACCACTATTTGGCCGTGTTCGACGAACACTCCGGCCGCCCACTGTATCTCGGCCGGACGCAGCGAATCGCCACACCGGATCAGCGGGTGGTGCTTTATGCGAAGGACCGCGGCTGCACGCATCCGGGCTGCGACGCGCCGGGCTATTGGTGCGAGGTCCACCATCTCGACGAATGGGCCACCGGCGGCCTGACCGATGCCGACAAGCTCACCTTCGCCTGCACCCCGCACCACAAGCTGATCGAAAAGGGCTGGCACACAAGGAAGCTAACTGACGGGCGTACCGAATGGATTCCGCCTCGCGTGGGCCGCGGCCCGGGCACTAACGACTATCACCACCCGGAGCGCCTCGCGGATCCTTGACCGGCGCCTAAGTCTTGAACCGACCGGCGAACCCGCGCAGCGGCAGGTCCGCGCTGGTGATGAGCCCCGGCGGCGCCGCCACGACCGATTTGATCGAGGCCAGCGCGGGCATGCCGGTGACGGTCATCCCGATGGAGGCGAAGTTGTCCGGGTTGGACAGGTCCACACCGGGCTTGGGGAAGATCATGTGCTTGTTGTAGATGCACGGGTCGCCCTTGATCTGGGTGATGTAGCAGCCCTTGATGTTCCAGCTCGGATCGGTGTGCGGCGTCATCTGCCACTCCAGGTGCGTCTCGACCCGGGGCACCCCGTCCACCATGCCCTGGTACTTGATGTAGTTGCCGCCCAGCGAGCCTTTGGGCAGGGTGTACCAGCCCAGGTCGACGTCCTTGGTGCAGGCGCCCAGCTCGTAGCTGAACTTCACCTCGTCGAGGGTCAGATCGAAGCAGTCGGCCATCATCAACACGCTGTCGGCGAAGACGCGGGTGTACTTCTCCAGCTTGGACGGGATCTCCGGATCGTCTACCGGCTGGCCGTAGCCCACCTCGATCCAGGTGTCCTTGGAGTGGTGGCACGACACGTCCACGGACTCGATGGTGGTGACGTTCTCGATGTCGGCGACGTCGGCCGAACACACCACGCCCAGTATCTGGTTCAGGCCCGGGTTCATCCCGGTCCCGTAGAACGTCGCGCCACCCTTTTCGCAAGCCTCGGCGAGCAGCCGGCTCACCGGCTTGCCCGACGGGTGCGGATGGTTCTTGTCGCGGTGCCAGCCGGTGATCCAGTCGGCGGTGGTGACGATATTGATCCCGGCCTCAAGCACTTTGACGTAGAGGTCCTCGTCGGGAAACACACCGTGGAAGGTCAGCACGTCCGGCTTGGCGGCGATGATCTCCTCGATGGAGCCGGTGGCCTTCACCCCGTTGGGCTCAATGCCCGCGAGCTCGCCGGCATCGCGCCCGATCTTGTCCGGCGAATAGCAGTGCACGCCAACGAGTTCGAGGTCTGGCTGGGTGGCGATCCGCTTGATCATCTCCGAGCCGACATTTCCGGTGGCCACTTGGAAGACGCGGACCGGTGCTGTACTCATTCCGTTGAGCCTTTCTGCGTTGCGAATGCCTCGGGGTAGAACTGCTTGGCCCACTTGCGGATTGCGGTGAAGCCCTCGTACTCGTCGGTGGCCAGCGCAGGCGGGTCGGAGTAGCGCTGGTGCCGCCAGATCTCGATGTCCTGCTCGAACTGCCGGATCACCTCACGGCCGAACTCGGTCGCCTTGAGCTCGGCGCGGGCCGGGTCTTTGCCCGGCGTGCGGCCGATGTAGACCATGAAGCGGACGTCGGAGGTGAACTCGTCTACCGGGGTGACCGCGGAGATGGTGCGGTTGTCGATCATCCCCCAGCTCTTGGTCACCGCGATGCCCAGACCGCCGTTGATGGCCTCGACGCCGCTGTTGACGTCCTCGATCTTCTGCCCGTCGTCACCCTCGAAGGTGATGGTGAAGTCGACGAACGACACCGGTTCGGCGAAGTCGTGCCGGGTGAACACCGGCACGATAGGCGTGTTGTGCACGAACTTGAAATGTGCGAAGTCGACACCGTTTTCAAGCACGTACTGCGGATGCAGCTCCAGGGCCGGCCGGTACAACCGCTGCTGGGGGTAGTAGTCGTCCGAGTTGCTGCCGTCGCCGAACGCGCCGAACACGTCCGGAGCATCGAAGTACGGCTCGCGGCGCTCGACGTCGTGCCAGATGTAGACCGACTCGTTGCGTTCCACCACGGGGTAGGTGCGGATGCGCCGCCCGCGGTTGGGGCGATCCTGGTACGGAATGCGGACGTTGCGGCCCTCCTGGCTCCACTGCCACCCGTGGAAGGGGCACTGCAACACCTCGCCGACGACCGTGCCGCCGTAACCGAGATGCGCGCCGAGGTGTTCGCAGTAGGCGTTCATCACGGTGAGCTGACCCGACTCGGCCCGCCACGCGACCATCTCCTGGCCGAAATACTTCATCTTGTGCACGTCGCCCATACCGATCTCGTCGGACCAGGCGACCTGGAACCAGCCCGTGGGCCTCATCGACAGCGGCGGCTTAGCCATGCGGGATCCCTCCTTGAAAAGAATGATAGGCGGGGCGACCGAAGAAATAAAAGTACCCTCTATGAAACTTTGGGTGTGCGATACGCTCGGCAGATGACTCGGCAGGTGAGCGGGGCCGGAACCGCGAACCGGCGCCCCAACCGGCGTGGCAACGCCACGCGCGAGAGCATGCTCGAAGCCGCGCTCAAGTCGTTGGCCTCCGGCGACCCAGGCTCGGTGTCGGCCAATCGCATCGCCAAGGAGATCGGCGCGACCTGGGGCGCCGTGCAGTACCAGTTCGGCGACACCGACGGGTTCTGGGCGGCGGTGTTGCACCGCACCGCCGAACGGCGCGCCGCAACCTTCTCGACCCTCTCAACGCCGATCTCACCGGACGCGCCCCTGCGCGAGCGGGTCGGCGCCATCATCGACACCCTCTACACCGGGTTGGCGTCGCCGGATTCGCGCGCGATCGAGAACCTCCGTGCGGCGCTCCCCCGCGACCCCGACGAGCTCGAGCGGCTGTTCCCGCGCACCGCCGCCGAGCTGTTCTCGTGGGGCAAGAGCTGGCTGGAGACCTGCCAGAACGCCTTCGCCGGTCTCGACGTCGACCCGGACCGGGTGCGCGAGGTGGCCGCCCTGATTCCCGGCGCGATGCGCGGGCTGGTGTCCGAGCGCCAGCTCGGCTCGTACGCCGACCTGGACATGGCGCGGCGGGGCCTGACCAACGCGCTGGCCGCCTATCTGGAACAACCCCGCCCGTGACGATGGGCGGCATCACGATCCGCCAAGCCGGACCTGCCGATCTCGCGAACGTCGCCGAGATGCACTATCCGGTCTGGCGGCAGTCCTGGACCGGCATCCTGCCGGACGCCACCCTCGACGTCCTCGGATCGCCGCGGCGCTGGGCGGTGCTGGCGTACCCGCGAATCCTGCAGCGCCGCGACTGGAGCATGTGGGTCGCCGAATCAGGTTCCCGGACAATCGGAATGGCCATCTTCGGACCGGACCCGGCGAATCCCGAGCAGGTCGAACTCGACTCGCTGTACATCGCGGCGGAATGCCAACGGCGGGGTGTCGGCGAGCGCCTGCTCGCCACCGCTCTGGCCGAAAGCCCGTCGGTTGACGTCGTCCTGTGGTGCGCGGAACGCAACATCCAAGCGCGAACCTTCTACGAGAAGAACGACTTTCGCGCCGACGGACGCACCCTGGACTGGGAGCCCGTGGGCGGCATCAAGGTCGCCCATCTGGGCTTCCGGCTCAGCCGGCGGTGACGTGTCGGCGCAAGTCGTACTGTCCGAGATCGGTGTTCGCCAGCATGGCGCGATGCTCGCCCGGCGTGAAGGGCCACACCTCGGGCACCCCGTCCTTGTTCAGGTACCAACTCTGGCAACCGGTGGTCCACACCGTGTTCGGCATCGCGGCGCGCAGCTTGGCGTTGAAGTTCTCGGTCGCCGGCCAGGTCGGCTCCACCGTGTCGAATTCGCCACGCCGCCAACGCTGAATCCACCGCAGTATGTGGTCGGCCTGCGATTCGGCGACGGTGGTGAGCGCGAGGTTGCCGACCGGGCTGTGCGGACCCAGCATCATGAAGAAGTTGGGGAAGCCCGGCAGCGCCACGGTCTGGTAGGCCCGCGGGCCGTCACGCCACACGTCGTCGGCGGCGATACCGTCGCGGCCGATCAGCCGCATCGGCCGGAAGAACGCGTGGGTGTCGAATCCGGTGGCGAGCACGATGATGTCCGCCTCGTGCAGGACGCCGTCGCCGGTCACGATGCCGCGCGGTTCCACGTGGTCGATAGCGGCGGTGACCAGTTCGACGTCGTCGCGCTGGATGGCGCGGTAGAAGCCATTGGACATCACCAGCCGTTTGCACATCGGCGTGTAGTCGGGGGTCAGGGCGCGGCGCAGCTCGGGGTCGCGGACCTCGCGCAGGCTGGCGCGGCACAGCGCCCCCATGATCTTTCGGCGCAGGCCCGGCTTCGTGAGGCCGGCGGCGAACAGGTCGAAGCCGAAGCTGTAGCAGCGGTAAGCCATCCGGTCGAGCCAGCCGAACCTGTTGTGGGTGACGTTGGTGAACCTGCTGTACCGGGGGTTGGGCAGCCGAAGCACCCACTGCGCGGTTCGCTGGAACAGCATGACCCGGCCCGCGACGCCGGTCAGGCCGCAGACGAGCTGCACGCCCGTCGACCCGTTGCCGATGATCGCGATCCGGCGACCGCGCAACTCGACGGAATGATCCCACCGCGCCGAATGAAAAGCCCGCCCGCCGAAGTCCTGCAGGCCGGGAATCGACGGTAGGCGGGGGTGATGGAGCACGCCGGTCGCGCAGATCAGGAAGTCGACGCTCGATTCCTCCCCGGCATCCGTGCGCAGCCGCCAGCGGCCGCCCTCGAAGCGCGCATCGGAGATCTCGGTGCCGAACCGGATGCGGTCGCGTAACCCGAAGCGGTCCGCGACGTCGCGGAAATACGCCTGGATTTCGCGGCCGGGCGAGAACAGGTGCGACCAGTTGGGGTTTCGGGCGAACGTGTACTGGTAGACCCGCGAAGGGATGTCACAGACCAGACCGGGGTAGGTGTTCTCGCGCCAGGTCCCGCCGACCTCGCTGGCCTTCTCGTAGAGGGTCACGTCGGTTATCCCGCTGCGCAGCAACGCGATTGCGATGCACATGCCCGACATGCCGGCTCCGACGACGGCTACGGCGGGATCGCGTCGCATGGTTGCCGGCTACTCGGACTCGGCGCGCTGCTTGAGGCGCTGCAAGGTGAGCCGGATGTGTTCGGTGTTGGCGGCCACGCGATCTGGGACACCGGTGGCCTTGCCGGCGATCTTGCGAAACCAGCCGGGCCTGCGATCCCAGGTGCTTTCGGTGACCCGGCAACCACCATCGGCCGCGACGATGTCGTATTGCCAGCGCGCGATCGGAAGCACGGAGTGCCGCACATCGAACGCGAAGAGGCGGCCCGGTTCCGCGTCGGTGACCCTGCACTTGGTGCTCCAGCGCCGTTTGCTGCTCTCGTTGTGACCCGTGAACACCGCCCCGGGGCGCGCCGAATCGCCCTTGCGCCACTCCATCGCCACCGCCTCCTCTGCGAACGAGGCCAGCGTGGGCAGGTCGGTGATCAGCCGGTACACCACGTCCGGGCGGGCATCGACCTGCACGGTGTCCGACACGCAGGGGTCAGTCATGGGCCGATCATAGCCAGCGCTCCCGCGGTTTCACCTCGATTGCGGCCCATCCGAACTTTCTCCACACTGAAGGGCGAACCTCCCAAAGCAAGGGGCAACCATGCGAGTCGGCGTACCGACCGAGACCAAGGCCAACGAGTTCAGGGTGGCCATCACCCCCGCGGGCGTCGCCGAACTGACCCGTCGCGGCCACGAGGTGCTCGTCCAGGCCGGCGCCGGTGAGGGGTCGTCGATTCCCGACGAGGAGTTCAAGGCGGCGGGGGCCCAACTGGCCGACTCGGCCGAACAGGTGTGGGCCGACGCCGCCCTGCTGCTCAAGGTGAAGGAACCGATTCCGGCCGAATACGGCCTGTTGCGGCAGCATCAGGTGCTGTTCACCTATCTGCACTTGGCCGCCTCTCGCTCCTGCACCGAAGCGTTATTGGCTTCCCGCACAACGTCAATCGCCTATGAGACCGTGCAGGCCGCCGACGGCAGCCTTCCGTTGTTGGCCCCGATGAGCGAGGTTGCCGGTCGGCTCTCGGCGCAGGTCGGCTCCTACCATCTGATGCGGTCCCACGGCGGGCGCGGTGTGCTGATGGGCGGGGTCCCGGGCGTCAAACCCGCCGACGTCGTGGTGATCGGCGCCGGCACGGCCGGTTACAACGCCGCCCGGGTCGCCAACGGCATGGGCGCGAGCGTGACGGTGCTCGACCTCAACATCAGCAAGCTCCGGCTGCTGGACGCGGAGTTCGGCGGACAGGTCCGCACGCGTTACTCGTCGGCGTACGAGCTGGAGGGCACGGTCACGCGGGCCGACCTGCTGATCGGGGCGGTCCTGCTGCCGGGCGCCAAGGCGCCGGAACTGATTTCGAATTCGCTTGTCGCGCAGATGAAGCCGGGTGCGGTGCTGGTGGACATCTCCATCGACCAGGGCGGCTGCTTCGCGGATTCCCGGCCGACCACGCACGATGACCCGACGTTCGCCGTGCACGACACGCAGTTCTACTGCGTGTCGAACATGCCCAGCGCGGTGCCCAAGACGTCGACCGTGGCGCTGACCAACGCGACGATGCCGTACGTGCTGGAACTGGCCAACCGTGGCTGGCAGGCGGCGTGCCGGTCGGATCCCGCTCTGGCGAAGGGACTTTCGACGCACGACGGCGGGCTGCTGTCCGAACGGGTGGCCACCGACTTGGGGCTGCCGTTCACCGATCCGGCGAGCGTCCTGGCCTAGTCGGCTTCCACCAGGCTGGCGATGATATCGGCCGCCGGCCCCGGCTGGGCCTCCTTGAACGACGTTCCGGCCCACAGCGGTATCCCGTTCGGGTCCTCCATCGCGGCCGCCGCCTCGCGGATCGGGGAGGTCATCTGGTTGACCTCCGGGTAGCCCAGCGGCGCGACGTTGTCGAGCAGGCGGGTGAAGTTGTTCTCCAGGCCGCGCGCATACCGGCCCGAGAAGGCGCGGGTGACAACGGTGGTGCCGAAGACCGGATTCTTCAGGGCGGTGCGGTGCGCGGTGCTGGTGCCCGCTTCGTCGCTGAGCAGCAGCGCGGTGCCGATCTGGGCGGCCACCGCGCCGCGATGCAGCACGGCGGCGACATCCCGGGCGGTGCCCAGCCCGCCCGCCGCGACGACGGGCACTTCATGCGCGTGGCGGATGCGATCGATCAGGTGGTGCAGCGATTCGTTACCGGGCTCCATGTCGGGCGCGAACGTGCCCCGGTGCCCGCCCGCGTCCGGCCCCTGGACGATGAGGCTGTCCGCGCCGGCGGCGACGGCCACCCCGGCCTCGTACGCCGACGTCACCGTGACCATCACCAGCAGGCCCAGCGCCCCCAGCCGCCGGATGACGTCGGGCGGCGGGACACCGAAGGTGAACGACACCAGCTCGGGCCGCACGTCGGCGACCATCTCGAGCTTGCGCTCCCAGTCGTCGTCGTCACCGTAGTGCGGGTGGCCGACCTCGACCTGGTAGTAGTCCGCGATCTCCTCGAGCTCTTCGGCGTAGTAGTCCAGCGCCATCCAGTCGGCGACGCTGGGTTGCGGAACGAACAGGTTGACGCCCAGCGGCCCGGTGGTGGCCTTGCGCGCGGCGGCGATGTCCTCGGCGAAGCGCTCCGCGCTCCGGTGGCCGCCCGGGACGAAGCCGAGTCCACCCGCGTTGGACACCGCCGCGGCCAGCTCGGGCGTGCCCGGTCCGCCGGCCATCGGCGCACCCACGATGGGCACCATGATGTCCCAAAAGCCCAGTACCACGGGGCTAATTTACCATCGCCCGAAGTTGTTGGGGCAGTGACCGTTTGGAGGCATACGGACCCAGGACGGCGGCCCCGTAGGGCTGGCTCAGCAGCCGGTGGGCAACCGCGTTGACCTCCTCGACGCTCACTTGGTCGATCTTCCGCAGGGTGTGCTCGATGCTGCGGTGGTGGCCATAGTTCAGCTCGTTGCGGCCCAGCCGGCTCATCCGGGAGCTGGAATCCTCCAGGCCGAGGACGAGGCCGCCGCGCAACGACCCCTTGGCGATGCGGCACTCGGCCTCGGTGATGCCGTCGCGGGCCACCGACTCGAGGACCTCGTTGGTCACCTGCATCACCTCGGCGAACCGCTCGGGCTGGCAGGCCGCATAGACGGACAGCGCGCCGCTGTCGGCAAACATGTCCACCGTCGAGTACACCGAGTAGGCCAACCCGCGCAACTCGCGAACCTCTTGGAACAGGCGGGAACTCAGCCCCCCGCCCAGCGCGGTGTGCAGCACCGACAGCGCCCAGCGATGGGGCCAACCACGCCCCGGGGTGCGCACGCCCAGCGCGACGTGGGTCTGCTCGGCGTCCCGATTGCCCAGCATCAAGCCGGGCCGGCCGGTCACCCGTCCGGCGCCCTTGCGCGGGGCGACGGGCCGGCGCCCGCGCACCAGGTGCGGCCCGAAGTGCTCACGCACCAGCGCCACCACCTCGTCGTGGTCGACATTGCCGGCCACGGCGACCACCATGCGTTCCGGCGTGTAGCGCCGGACATGGAAGGAGTGCAGCTGGGTCCGGGTCATCGACGACACCGACTGCGCGGTGCCGATCACCGGCCGGCCAACCGGGTGGTCACCGAACATCGCCCCCAGGAACATGTCCCCCAGCGCGTCCTCGGGATCGTCGTCGCGCATCGCGATCTCTTCGAGCACCACGTCGCGTTCCAGCTCGACGTCTTCCGCCGCGCAGCGGCCGTTGAGCACCACATCGGCCACCAGGTCGACGGCCAGCTCCAGGTCGCTGTCCAGCACGTGCGCGTAGTAGCAGGTGTGCTCCTTGGCGGTGAACGCGTTCAGCTCCCCGCCGACCGCGTCCATCGCCTGCGCGATGTCCACGGCGCTCCGGGTGGGGGTCGACTTGAACAGCAGATGCTCGAGGAAGTGCGCCGCCCCCGCCACGGTGGCGCCCTCGTCGCGCGATCCGACGCCGACCCAGACCCCGACGGACGCCGAACGCACCGACGGCAGGTACTCGGTGACTACCCGCAGACCGCCCGGAAGCGGGCTGCGGCGCAGTGCGGATTGGCGGTCCGGTTCCGCCTCGGCGATCTGCTTACCCCGGCGCAGGGCGCCCGCACGAGTCGGACGCGGCCGGGGTAGGTCAGTTGCTGGCGGTCGCGGCATCGGCAGGGGCGGCCGCCGGAGCATCGGCTGGGGCAGCGCTGTCCTCCTCGACCAAGACGAGGGAGATCTTGCCGCGCTTGTCGATGTCGGCGATCTCGACCCGCAGTTTGTCTCCGACGTTCACGACGTCCTCGACCTTCGCGATGCGCTTGCCGCGGCCCAGCTTGGAGATGTGGACCAGGCCGTCGCGTCCCGGCAGCAGCGACACGAACGCGCCGAAATCGGTTGTCTTGACCACGGTTCCGAGGAACCGCTCGCCCACGGTCGGCAGCTGCGGGTTGGCGATGGCGTTGATCCGGTCGATCGCGGCCTGCGCCGAGGGCCCGTCGGTGGCGCCGACGAACACCGTGCCGTCGTCCTCGATGGAGATCTGCGCCCCGGTCTCCTCGGTGATGGCGTTGATGACCTTGCCCTTGGGCCCGATGACCTCGCCGATCTTGTCCACCGGGACCTTGATGGTGGTCACCCGCGGCGCGTAGGGGCTCATCTCGTCGGGCGCGTCGATGGCCTCGGCCATGACCTCGAGGATGGTCAGGCGTGCATCCTTGGCCTGGGACAGCGCGCCCGCGAGCACCTGGGAGGGGATCCCGTCCAGCTTGGTGTCCAGCTGCAGGGCGGTGACGTAGTCCTTGGTGCCCGCGCACTTGAAGTCCATGTCGCCGAACGCGTCCTCGGCACCGAGGATGTCGGTCAGCGTGACGAAGCGACGCTCGTTCTTGCCGTCGATCTCGACGTCGTCGGAGACCAGCCCCATCGCGATGCCGGCGACCGGCGCCTTGAGCGGCACACCCGCGTTGAGCAGCGCCAGCGTGGACGCGCAGACGGATCCCATCGACGTCGAGCCGTTGGAGCCCAGCGCTTCGGACACCTGGCGGATGGCGTACGGGAACTCCTCGACGCTGGGCAGCACCGGGATCAGGGCCCGCTCGGCGAGCGCGCCGTGCCCGATCTCGCGCCGCTTGGGCGAACCCACGCGGCCGGTCTCGCCGGTGGAGAAGGGCGGGAAGTTGTAGTGGTGCATGTAGCGCTTGGAGGTTTCCGGTCCCAGCGAGTCGATCTGCTGGGCCATCTTGACCATGTCCAGCGTGGTCACACCCAGGATCTGGGTTTCGCCGCGCTCGAACAGCGCGCTGCCGTGCGCCCGCGGCACCACGGCGACCTCGGCCGACAGCGCGCGGATGTCGGTGATGCCCCGGCCGTCGATGCGGAAGTGGTCGGTCAGGATGCGCTGCCGGACCAGCTTCTTGGTCAGCGAGCGGAACGCGGCGCCGACCTCCTTCTCCCGGCCCTCGTAGGTCTCGGCGAGCCGCTGCAGCACCTCGGCCTTCAGCTCGTCGGTGCGCTGGTCGCGCTCGGCCTTGCCGCCGATGGTCAGCGCCTTGGCCAGCTCGTCGGTGGCCACCGAGGCAACCGAGTAGTAGACGTCCTCGCCGTACTCGGGGAAGACGGGGTACTCGCCGGTCGGCTTGGCGGCCGCGCCGGCCAGCTCCTCCTGCGCGGTGCACAGCACGGCGATGAACGGCTTCGCCGCCTCCAGGCCTTCGGCCACCACGGTTTCCGTCGGCGCCTGGGCGCCGCCCTCGACGAGCTCGATAACGTTATCGGTGGCCTCGGCCTCGACCATCATGATCGCGACATCCCCATCGACCTTGCGGCCGGCCACCACCATGTCGAACACGGCCCGTTCGAGTTGCTCGACGGTCGGGAAGGCGACCCAGGTGCCGTCGATCAGGGCCACGCGCACGCCGCCGACCGGGCCGGAGAACGGCAGGCCGGAGATCTGGGTGGAGGCCGAGGCGGCGTTGATCGCCACCACGTCGTACAGGTCGTTGGGGTCCAGGCTCATGATCGTCACGACGACCTGGATCTCGTTGCGCAGTCCGGCGACGAACGACGGGCGAAGCGGCCGGTCGATGAGGCGACAGGTCAGGATCGCGTCGGTGGAGGGCCGGCCCTCGCGGCGGAAGAACGAGCCGGGGATCCGCCCGGCGGCATACATCCGCTCCTCGACGTCGATGGTCAGCGGGAAGAAGTCGAAGTGCTCCTTCGGGTTCTTGCTGGCGGTGGTCGCCGACAACAGCATGTTCTCGTCGTCGAGGTAGGCGACGACAGCGCCGGCGGCCTGCTGGGCCAGCCGGCCGGTCTCAAAACGGATGGTGCGGGTGCCGAAGCTCCCGTTGTCGATAACGGCGGTCGACTCGAACACGCCTTCTTCAATTTCAGCGACAGACATAGGTGTCCGTACGGCCTCTCTGGGTATTTAGCTATTTCGCGTCGTCACGCGCAAGTAACCCGAGAGCTTCCTACGAGAGGAAAAAGTCTGAATGCGGCTACGGCCATCGATCGAAGCGGCCGACCTGCCCCAGATCCGGAGAGCCCGGCAGCCACTACCGAAGACCGCCCGATACAGACTGGGCTGCTCCCGTCATGACACGCTGGAACGGCGCACGCGGATCTGCGTGGCCGCACCGTTCGCTCGGGCCGAACCCGGCCCAGAACGCTCCCACTCTACACGGGCGGACTTGGCCCGAAAGCAGGCCCGGGTCAGCGGCGCAGACCCAGGCGCTCGACCAGCGAGCGGTACCGCTCCACGTCGATCTGGGCGACGTACTTGAGCAGCCTGCGACGCCGGCCGACCAGCAGGAGCAGGCCCCGCCGGGAGTGGTGATCGTGCTTGTGGACCTTCAGGTGCTCGGTCAGGTCGGCGATCCGCTTGGTCAGCAGCGCGACCTGCGCCTCCGGGGAACCCGTGTCGGAGTCGTGCAGGCCGTAGGTGCCCAGGATTTCCTTTTTTTGCTCGGCTGTCAGCGCCACGAAAACATCTCCATCAATCGGTGCCGCGAAAAATTCGTACGTGGCCACCGCGGACTGCAGCACACGCCATATCCGGGGGGCGAGTCTATCAGCGGCTGCGATGTCCACCGAAATCGCAGGCCAGCACCCAGCGCTTGACAACATACAACCATTTGGTTGTATGTTTGGCGGGTGACCGTCGACGAAGAGGACCGGGTGGACGCCCTCTTTCACGCGCTCGCCGACCGGACCCGGCGCGACATCATGCGCCGGACGCTGGCCGGGGAACACTCGGTTTCCTCGCTCGCCCTGAAATACGACATGAGCTTTGCGGCCGTGCAGAAGCACGTGGTCGTGCTGGAGAAGGCCGGCCTGATCAAAAAACGCCGAAACGGTCGCGAGCAGTTGGCCAGCGGTGACGTGGCGGCGGTGCGGTCGGTCGCCGGCATGCTCACCGAGCTGGAGCAGGTTTGGCGGGGCCGCATCGCCCGCATCGACGAACTCATCTCGACCGACCCAACCAAGGAGGACTGACCATGCCCGTGACCGACGTCAAGCATGACCCGGACGCCCTGACGCTGACCATCACCGCCGCCTTCGCCGCCCCGGTGCAGCGCATCTGGCAGATCTACGCCGATCCGCGTCAACTGGAGAAGGTGTGGGGACCGCCGTCGCATCCGGCGACCGTGGTGAGCCACAGCCTCACGCCGGGAAGCCGCACGACCTACTTCATGACCGGTCCGGACGGCGAGAAGTACGCCGGCTACTGGGAGATCACCGCCGTCGACGAGCCGAACAGCTTCTCGTTTCTCGACGGGTTCGCCGACCTGGACTTCAACCCGAACCCCGACCTGCCGGTCGCGGAGAACACCTACAGCTTCACCGAGCACGGCGGCGGCACGCGCGCGATCTACGTGTGCACCTTCGGATCCGCGGAGGATCTTCAGCGAGTGCTGGACATGGGCGTCGTCGAGGGCTCCACGTCGGCCATCAACCAAATCGACGACCTGGTTGCTTCCTGAAGCTGCGGCCGTTCAGTCCTGCGCCGAGAGCATCTTGCGCGCCCGGTCGGTGTCCTTGCCCATCGCGTCGATCAGCTCCTTCACCGAGTCGAACCTGCGCTGACCGCGGATGCGGGCGACGAAGTCCAGCGCCACGTACTGGCCGTAGAGGTCGGCGGTGGTGTCCAGGACGAAGGCCTCGACGGTGCGCGTGCGCCCGGAGAAGGTCGGGTTGGTGCCCACGGACACCGCGGCCTGGTAGCGCTCGCCCGGGACGACGGTGCCGGTCACCGGTCCGTGCCCGAGCAGGGTGAACCAGGCGGCATACACGCCGTCGGCCGGGATCGCCGAATACATAGGCGGCGCCACGTTGGCGGTCGGGAATCCCAGCTCCATGCCCCGCCCCTCGCCGCGGACAACGACGCCCTCGACGCGATGCGGACGGCCCAGCGCCTCCATGGCCGCCACCACGTCACCGGCGTCCACGCAGGACCGGATATACGTGGACGAATACGTCACGGTCTCGTTGCTCAGGTGCTCGCTGAGCAGTGACATCGACTCCACCGCGAAGCCGAATCGCTCGCCTGCGCGCCGCAGGGTCTCGACGTTGCCGGCCGCCTTCTTGCCGAAGGTGAAGTTCTCCCCCACCACGACCTCGACCACGTGCAGGTGTTCCACCAGCAGCTCATGGACGTAGCGCTCCGGCGTGAGTTTCATGAAGTCGCTGGTGAACGGCATCACCAGGAAGACGTCGATGCCCAGCTCCTCGACGAGTTCGGCGCGGCGGGTCAGCGTCGTCAGCTGCGCGGGATGGCTGCCCGGGTAGACGACTTCCATCGGGTGCGGATCGAATGTCATCAGCACGGTCGGCACGTTGCGGGCGCGCCCGGCCTTGACGGCATGCGCGATTATCTCCGCGTGGCCCCGGTGCACGCCATCGAACACCCCGATGGTGAGCACGCATCTGCCCCAGTCCGTGGGAATCTCGTCTTGGCCGCGCCACCGCTGCACGACCGCAAGCCTACGGCCCGCCGCGGGCCGCCGGGAGATCCGCCGGCGCGAGGGTGTCGAGGAGCACACGATCAGGCTTGGGTTGCCTAAACTTTCTCGGTGTGAGGGCTGACGAAGAGCGTGGCGGTCTCACCGCGGTCGGCCAGGACTATCTCAAGGTCATCTGGAATGCCCAGGAGTGGTCCCGGGAGAAGGTCAGCACCAAGATGCTGGCCGAGAAGATCGGGGTCTCCGCCAGCACGGCCTCGGAGTCGATCCGCAAACTCGCCGAGCAGGGCCTGGTCGATCACGAGAAATACGGGGCCGTGACCCTGACCGAGGCGGGACGGCGGGCGGCGCTGGCGATGGTGCGCCGGCATCGGCTGCTGGAGACCTTCCTGGTCAACGAGCTCGGCTACGGCTGGGACGAGGTGCACGACGAGGCCGAGGTGCTCGAACACGCGGTGTCGGATCGGCTGGTGGCCCGCATCGACGCCAAGCTCGGGTTCCCGCAACGCGACCCGCACGGGGACCCGATCCCGGCCTCCGACGGGCAGGTGCCCACGCCGCCGGCCCGCCAGCTGTGGGCGTGCGGCGACGGAGACACCGGAACGGTGGCCCGGATCTCCGACGCCGACCCGGAGATGCTGCGCTATTTCGCCGACGTCGGCATCAACCTCGATTCGCGACTGCGGGTCCTGACCCGCCGGGAATTCGCCGGCATGATCTCAGTGGCGATCGAAGCCGGCGACGGTGCGGAGACGACGGTCGACCTGGGCAGCCCGGCGGCCCGGGCGGTCTGGGTGGTGGGCTAGCGGCGATCGCGAGCGCGGCGTTAGCGTTCGGCGCGCTGGTACGCGGTGACAACCGCCGCGCCGCCCAGCCCGATGTTGTGTTGCAGTGCGGCGCTGACGTTGTCGACCTGACGCTTGTCGGCGGTGCCGCGCAGCTGCCAGGTCAGCTCGGCGCACTGCGCCAGCCCGGTCGCGCCCAGCGGATGCCCCTTCGAGATCAGGCCGCCCGACGGGTTGACCACCCAGCGTCCCCCGTAGGTGGTGTCGCCGTTGTCGATCAGCTTCGGCGCCTCGCCCGGGCCACAGAGGCCGAGCGCCTCGTAGAGCAGCAGCTCGTTGGCCGAGAAGCAGTCATGCAGCTCGATCACCTGGAAGTCCTCCGGGCCGAGCCCGGACTGGCCGTAAACCTGTTGCGCCGCTTGCACATTCATGTCATAGCCGATCAGGTTCTTGGCGCTCCCGTCGAACGTCGACGCGAAGTCCGTCGTCATGGCCTGGCCGACGATCTCCACGGCCTGGGCGGCCAACCCGTGGCGGTCGACGAAGCCCTCCGAGGCCAGGATCGCCGCGCCGGAGCCGTCGGACGTGGGCGAGCACTGCAACTTGGTCAGGGGGTCGGAGATCATCCGCGCCGCCAGGATGTCCTCGAGCGTGTAGGACTCCTGGAACTGCGCGAACGGGTTGTTGACGGAGTGCTTGTGGTTCTTGTAACCGATCTTGGCGAAATGCTCTGCGGTGCTGCCGTATTGGCGCATGTGCTCGCGACCGGCGGCACCGAACATCCAGGGCGCGACGGGCATCGCGAACTCGTCGATCTCGGCCATCGCCTTCACGTGCTTGCCCATCGGCGATTCGCGGTCCTGGAAGCCGCCGCTCAGCGGGCCGGGTTGCATCTTCTCGAAGCCGAGCGCGATGGCGCAGTCGACGATCCCGCCGCGGATCGCCTGGGCCGCCAGGAACAGCGCGGTCGAGCCGGTCGAGCAGTTGTTGTTGACGTTGACGATCGGGATGCCGGTCATGCCCAGCTCGTAGAGCGCCCGCTGCCCGGACGTCGAATCGCCGGCGACGTAGCCGACGTAGCCCTGCTGCACCTCGCGGTAGTCGATCCCCGCATCGGTGAGCGCGTTCGTCCCGGACTCGCGCGCCATGTCCGGGTAGTCCCAGCCTTCACGGCGGCCCGGCTTCTCGAACTTCGTCATGCCGACGCCGACGACGTAAACCTTGTTAGACATCTTTGTCCCTTTCCAACGGCCAGGCCCCCAGTGTGCAACTTAACCCCGCCGGCCCCTCGATGGGGACCCTCGAAGCCCGCTACAGCGTCGCCGGGCGGATGACAACCACCGACTTGGTGCGTGCGCCCTCGTCGCGCAGCAGTGCGATCACCCGGCCGTCGGCGTCGCAGGCGGCGTAAACACCGTCGATGCCGGCAGGCGCGAGCGCTCGCCCGTTGGCCGCCGAATCGGCCTCCCCGGCGGTCAGGTCGCGGCGCGGGAAGATCAGCAGGCACGCCTCATCCAGGGTCAACGACAGGCCGGGCCGCTCGGCCAGGTCGTCGAGTTGGCGGGCCTGCTGCAGGGTGAAGCGGCCGACCCGGGTGCGCCGCAGCGCCGTCAGGTGCCCGCCCACGCCGAGCGCGGCGCCGACGTCGCGGGCCAGCGCGCGAACGTAGGTTCCCGACGAGCAGTCGACCTCCACATCAACATCGATGACGCCGTCGACGTCGGATCCGGGCCGAACATCGAGCACCTCGAACCGGTCGATGCGTACCGGCCGGGCCTCGAGTTCGACGGTCTGGCCCTCGCGAACCAGCCGATAGGCGCGCCGCCCGTCCACCTTGATCGCGCTGACCGCCGACGGCACCTGCTGGATGTCCCCGCGCAGGCCGGCGACCGCGGCCGCGATCGCCTCGCGCGTCAGGTGCGCGGCCGAGACGCTGTGCAGCACTTTCCCTTCGGCGTCCTCGGTGGAGGTGGTCTGCCCCAGCCGGATGGTGGCGGTGTACGACTTGGCCGCCGCCGTCAACAGGCCGAGGATCTTGGTGGCGCGGTCGACGCCGATCACCAGCACGCCGGTGGCCATCGGATCCAGCGTCCCGGCGTGCCCCACCCGGCGGGTGGCGAAGATACGGCGGCAGCGTCCCACCACGTCGTGGCTGGTCATCCCGGCCGGCTTGTCGACGACGACCAATCCCGGACCAGGCCCCGCACTCATAGCACGATGGCGGTCAGCACCAGTCCCCGCTCGACCGACCACCGGCCCCTCAGCGCGGTCAGCGGTGGGCCGTCGAGGGTCTGCCCGTCGATCAGGATCTTGGACACGAACACCCCGGTGGTCTCCCCGTCCGGCGGGTCGAGGTCGAACACGATGTGGGCGTCCTCGAAACCGAGCCAGCGCTTGGTCAACGGGAACCAGGCCTTATACGTTGCTTCCTTGGCGCAGAACAGGATTCGGTCCCAATGCAGGCCGGCGGGCAACGTCGTCATCTCGTGTCGCTCCTCGGGCAGGCTGATCGCGTTCAGCACGCCGTCCGGCAGCACGTCGTGCGGCTCGGCGTCGATGCCCACCGAGCGCACCGCTTCGGTGCGGCCCACGACCGCGCCGCGATAGCCGGTGCAGTGGGTGAGACTGCCCACCACGCCGTCCGGCCAGCACGGTTCGCCCTTCTCGCCCTTGAGGATCGGCACAGGCGGCAGCCCGAGCTCGCCCAGCGCGACCCGGGCGCAGTGCCGGACGGTGACGAACTCGTTGCGCCGCTTGGCAACCGACTTGGCGATCAGCGGCTCCTCTTCGGGCAGGGGAACGAGGTCGGGCGGGTCGGAGTACAGCTCTGAATAGGCGAGCTCGCCCATGTCGGGCAGTACCGAGGAAACCAGCTTGTCCGTCATCGTGATTGCCGCTGCCGCAACCGTTCCCGGAACTGCGCGGCCTGCTGCCGCATCTCGGGAGTGATCTCGAAGTGGCCGCCGAAGTCGTTGAGGTAGCCCGGCGCGTATTGCGGGTCGGGCAGCACCTGGCGCAGCCAGCTGTGCGGCTTGCGGCGCCGCCACTCCCGCGGATATCCCACCGACACTTCCTCGAAGCGCACGTCGTCGTACCAGGTGGTGCGCGGAATGTGCAGGTGACCGTAGACCGAACAGAGCGCGTTGTAGCGGGTGTGCCAGTCGGCGGTCTTGGTGGTCCCACACCACAGCGAGAACTCCGGGTAGAACAGCGCATCGCAGGGCTCGCGGACCAGCGGGAAATGGTTCACTAGGACAGTCGGCGTCATCCAGTCGAGTTGCTCGAGGCGGGTCCGCGTGGTGGCGAGCCGCTCCTGGCACCACGCCTCCCGGGTGGGGTACGGCTCCGGCGACAGCAGGAATTCGTCGGTGGCGACCACGTTGCGCTCCCGCGCGATGGTCAGGCCCTCGGCTTTGCTCGCCGCCCCCTCGGGCAAGAAGCTGTAGTCGTAGAGCAGGAACATCGGCACGATCGTGGCCGGGCCGCCGCGCTCGGTCCACACCGGGAAGGGATGCTCGGGCGTGACGATGCCCAACTCGTCGCACATGTGGACCAGGTACTCGTAGCGGGCCCGCCCGAAGACCTGCACAGGGTCCCGCGTCGTGGTCCACAACTCGTGGTTGCCGGGCACCCAGATCACCTTGGCGAAGCGCCGGCGCAGCAGGTCGAGGGCCCAGCGGATCTCGTCGGTGCGTTCGGCGACGTCACCCGCGACGATCAGCCAATCGTCCGGCGAGGACGGGTGCAGCGATTCGGTGACCGGCTTGTTGCCGAGGTGGCCGGTGTGCAGGTCGGACACGGCCCACAGCGTGGGTTGCCCCCCATTGGTCGATTCCTGCCCCGCATTTTGACCAGCCACGATTAACCAGCCTAATGACCCGCGGTGCGGGGCCGGTTGGGGCCGCGCCTTGCTCGCCGGCATTGGAACGTGTTCTTGTTTATCGGTGACCGTGCGGGAGGCGACTTGTACACTCCCGGCAAGGGCCAGGGAGCCGTCAGGGGGTGTCGTGTTCGCCAAGGTGCGTCTGATCGGGGCGATCGGTGCCGTGGTCGCAGCGGCCATCGCCGGAACGGCCGGGTGGCAGGGCGCCGCTCCGGGGCCTACCGGGGGCGGGCGCGTCGAGCTGCGCTCGACGGCGGCACCGATGGAAACCACGATGAAGAGCCCGATCGTGGCGACCACCGATCCGCGCCCGTTCGACGCGTGCGAGGACATCCCGTTCGACGTCATCCAGCGGCTGGGGCTGGCGTTCACGCCGCCCGAGCACGAAGACGGCCTGCGCTGCCACTTCGACGCGGGCAACTACCAGGTGGCCGTCGAGCCCATCATCTGGCGCACCTACGAGGAGTCGCTGCCTCCCGACGCCGTCGAGACCACCATCGCCGGCCACCGCGCCGCGCAGTACTGGGTGCTCAAGCCGACGTATCACAACAGCTACTGGTATTACTCCTGCATGGTCGCGTTCAAGACCAGTTACGGCGTGCTGCAGCAGGCGCTCTACTACTCGACCGTTTACTCCAATCCCGAGGTCGACTGCATGTCGACCGACCTGCAGCGGGCCAACGACCTCGCGCCTTACTACAAGTTCTAAAGTCCACGCGGGCCTTAACCTGGGCACCGTGAGTATCACCTCGACGCGACCCGCCCAGCCCACGCTGCACGCCCTGCGACACCTCGGCGGCAAGGCTGTGGGCCGGCTGCTTGGCCTGCCGCCGGCGACCACCGAGTACACCGTCGAACGCGTCCGGGTGCCCATGCGTGATGGGGTCGACCTGGTGGCCGATCACTACACGCCGAACACCGACTCCCCCGCCGGCACCCTGCTGGCGAGGGGGCCCTACGGGCGCTCCTTCCCGTTCTCCCTGGTGTTCGGCGCGCTGTACGCGGCCCGCGGCTACCACGTCGTGCTGCAGAGCGTCCGCGGCACGTTCGGGTCGGGCGGGGATTTCGAACCGATGGCCAACGAGGCCGCCGACGGTGCCGACACGGTGGCCTGGCTGCGCGAGCAGCCCTGGTTCACCGGCCGGTTCGCCACCATCGGGCTGTCCTACCTCGGGTTCACCCAGTGGGCGCTGATGACCGATCCCCCGCCGGAGCTGGCCGCGGCGGTCGTCATCGTGGGGCCGCACGATTTCAACGCCTCGGTGTGGGGCACCGGCTCGTTCGCGATCAACGACTTTCTGGGCTGGAGCCACATGGTCGCCCACCAGGAGGACCCGGTGCGCGCCCGGTCGGCGCTGCGCCAGCTGCAGAACCGCAGCCGGGTGACACAGGCGGCCCTCGGGCTGCCGGTGGGCGACACGGCCCGGGCGCTGCTCGGTGCGGGCGCGCCGTGGTTCGAGTCGTGGGTCGAGCACACCGACCCGAACGATCCGTTCTGGGACGCCCTGCGCTGCGGCGACGCGCTGGACCGAGTCGACGTGCCCGTGCTGCTGATCGGCGGTTGGCAGGACATCTTCGTCAGGCAGACGCTGCAGCAGTACGAGCATCTGCGCGGCCGGGGCGTCGACGTCGCGCTGACGATGGGCCCCTGGACGCACACCCAGCTGCTCACCACCGGGTTGAGCACCTGCACCCGGGAGTCGCTGGACTGGCTGGGCGCCCACCTCGGTGGCGGCCCCGCCCCGCGCCGGCCCGGCCGGGTCCACGCGTATGTCACCGGCCAGGGTTGGCGCAACCTCACCGACTGGCCGCCCGCCACCACCGAGCGCGCGCTGTATCTGCGGCCCGGCGGCCACCTCGGTGAAACCGCGCCGACGGACCTGGCGCGGCTGGCGCCGGCGTCTTTCCGCTACGACCCCGCCGACCCGACACCCACCACGGGCGGCCCGTTGCTGTCGCCGAACGGCGGTTACCGCGACGACAGCCGGCTCGCGTCGCGCGACGACGTCCTGGCCTTCACCAGCCTCACCCTCACCCACGACCTGTGCGTCTACGGGACCCCGGTCGTCGAGCTAACGCACGGCGCCGACACTCCCCACGTCGATCTCTTCGTCCGGGTGAGCGAGGTCGACGCCAAAGGCCGGTCGAAGAACGTCAGCGACGGCTACCGGCGGTTGCGGACCGCCAAGAAGTCGTCGAAGGGGACCGTCCGCGTCGAACTCGACGGCATCGCCCACCGCTTCCGCGCCGGCTCCCGCATCCGCCTGCTGATCGCCGGCAGCTGGTTTCCCCGCTACGCGCGCAACCTGGGCACCGACGAGCCGATTCTGACGGGCCGACAGTCCGAGCCGGCCACCCACACCGTGCGCTACGGACGCTCCCGGCTGTTGCTGCCCGTCGGCCCGCTCGACCTGTCAGCCAACGGCGCGGCGGACGCGGGCGGCGACCTCGGCTAGCGATGCCTCGTCATGCACCGGCGGGGCGAGCGGCGCCCGCATGGGCAGCTCCACCCAGCTTTTGCAGCCGCCGTAGTCGGGCGTCCGGGTGATCTCCACCGGCTCGGCCAGCGGGTGCACCGACACCACCAGCACGGCGAGCTTGTGCTTGGGGCGGAAGTCGAGCCGGTCGGCGCGGACCGACTCGGGGGTCCAGATGTGCAGGTCCTCGATTTCCGCTAGGCGGTCGGGTTGGTTAACCGCCACGGCGGCAACGACTTTCGCTGCCGCCCGGATCACCAGGCGGTCCTCGGTGCTGTCGGCGGCGGCCGCCTCGAGCAGGTCGCGATGCTCGGGCCGCACGCGCTCCGCATGGCTGTGCGCGACCGTCGGGAACAGCAGGAACTCGGAAGCGGCCAGCTCGAACCGCTTCTCCCCGATGCCGCCCTTGCGCAGCAGCACCCGCTGGCGACCGTCCAGCAGGGCGTGCACGGCGGCGCTCCACTCCTTGAGGGCGGGCATGGTCGCGGTGAGCGTCATTGCGCCCCGGCCAGCCGGGCGACCACCTCGGGCCTTCGCAACGGCGGGACGGACTTGGGCGGCTGACGCCGCGGGGGCAGCGCCGCCAACAACCGCGTCGTCGTCTCGGTGACCTCGGCAACCGCCGCCTCGAAGGCGTCTGCGTTCGAGGCCGAGGGTCGGGTGATCCCGCTGACCTTGCGCACATACTGGCGGGCCGCCGCCGCGATCTCCTCGGCGGTGGCCGACGGTTGCAGCCCGCGCAACTCGGTGATGTTCCGGCACATGCCTCAACGATAGGCGCGGCCGGCGACCCTTTACGGTGATCTCATGAGCGACGACATCCTGCTGATCGAAACCGACGAGCGGGTGCGCACCCTGACCCTCAACCGGCCGCAGTCCCGCAACGCGCTGTCTTCGGCGCTGCGGGATCGGTTCTTCGGGGCGCTGGCCGACGCGGAAACCGACGGCGCCGTCGACGTCGTCATCGTCACCGGCGCCGACCCGGTGTTCTGCGCGGGCCTGGATCTCAAGGAGTTGGGCGGTTCCTCGGCGCTGCCGGACATCTCCCCGCGGTGGCCACCGCTGAGCAAGCCGGTCATCGGTGCGATCAACGGCGCCGCGGTGACCGGCGGGCTGGAGCTGGCCCTGTACTGCGACATCCTGATCGCTTCGGAGAACGCCCGTTTCGCCGACACCCACGCCCGCGTCGGCCTGCTGCCCACCTGGGGACTGAGCGTGCGGCTGCCGCAGAAGGTCGGAATCGGCCTGGCCCGCCGGATGAGTATGACCGGGGACTACCTGTCGGCCACCGACGCGCTGCGCGCCGGGCTGGTGACCGAGGTGGTGCCGCACGACCGGCTGTTGCCCGCCGCCCGCGCAGTGGCGGCGTCGATCGTCGGCAATAACCAGGACGCGGTGCGCGCGCTGCTGGCGTCCTATCACCGGATCGACGACTCGCAGACCAGCGCGGGGCTGTGGCTGGAAGCGATGGCGGCCCGCCAGTTCCGGACCAGCGGCGACGACATCGCCGCGAACCGCGAGGCGGTGCTGCAGCGGGGACGGGCGCAGGTCCGCTAGCCGCGGCGGCCTTGTCGATGATCCAATTTCCGCCGGCCGCGCCGTGGCGACGACCGACCGCGGAAATCGTCGCGACCGTGCTGCTCTTCGTCGCGGAGCCGGCGGTCAGCGCCGTTTTCATCGCACCTTCGCCGGGACCGTCGTCATCGGGGGCGGGATTGCGCTGGCGCTGCTGGTGTCATGCATCGGGGCGCTGGTCGCAGGCACGCGCCGTCGAGCCGGAATGTGGAAATGGCCGGCGTTGCCCCTGGTCATCGGCGTTGTGTCACTTCTCATCGCCGCTGGCTTGTGGGTGAACTGAGGGCAACCAATACGATCAGCTGATGCGTTTGGTCGTCGACGTCATCGGGAGGCTGCTCGCGTGCGCCGTTGCGCTCGCCGCGGCGGTAACGATCGCGGGTCCCGCGCCGCGCGCTACCGCGCAGCCGCCGGCGGGATTTCCCAACCTGGACGGTTTCACGCCCGTCCCGGCGGACGGCTACGTCACCAGCAGCGGCCCGAGCACTCCGCCGCGGATCAGTTTTTCTACCCCGTACACCCTGGCCTGCGACTTCTATGGCGGACCGGCGCCCGCGCCGCAGCCGTCACAGGACATCAAGTGCAAGGGCGACATGCCCGGCATCGACGACGTTCCGGTTCTCGGCGGGCGCCCGCACCCGGGCGATTGCCTGGTGGGTTCCGTCGAGTTCAAGGGACCGGGCTACCAGTTGAGCCGCATGTCCTACGGCGGATGCGACGGCAACCCGGCCGCCCTGCCGCAGGGCGGCAAGTTGTTGGGCGCGGGTCAGAAGCTGACCTACCTGAACGTCACGTGCGCCGTCGGAGCCGACAACCTCGTCGCCTGCCTGGACACCACCAGCGGAGACCACGGGTTCGTGCTGCAGCGGGCGGGCAGCTGGGCGTTCTAGCCCGCCCGGCGACGCAGCAGCTCGCGCAGCGAGGTGCGGAGAAGTCGGGCAATCAGCCCAGGGCCGCACGCAGCGACGCGACCGCGTCGTCGATCGGCCCGCTCGTCGAATAGCCGGCGGCCAGCCGGTGGCCGCCCCCGCCGAACGCGGACGCGACCGCCGCCAGGTCCACGTCGGCCTTGGCGCGCATCGACACCGACCACTGCTGCGGGTCGACCTCCTTGAACACCGCGGCCACCTCGGCCTGCTGCGTGGTGCGCACGATGTCGACGATGCTTTCGACTTCCTCGGGGCGCGAAGTGACCCAATCCTGGTGTCCGACAATGGCATACACCAGCCCACGACCACCGGCCGCCTCGGGCAGCAGGTGCGCCGAGCCCAGCACGCGTGACAGCAGCGGCAGCCAGGTGAAGGGATGGCTGTCCATCAGCGTTCGGCTGACGGCGGCGTTGTCGACGCCGGTCTCCACCAACCGGGCCGCCAGTCGAAGCGCACGGGGGGTGGCCCAGCGGAACGACCCGGTGTCGGTCGTCAGCCCGGCGTAAATGCAGTGCGCGACGTCCGGTTCGATCGGCTTGTCCCACGCGTCGAGGATGTCGGCAATCATCATCGTGGTCGAATCCGCCGACACGTCAACGAAGTTCGCGGTCCCGAACAGCTCGTTGGAGGCGTGGTGGTCGATCACCAGCGACTCGCGGCCGGGACCGGTTAGATCACTCAACGCGCCCAGCCGCTTCACGCTCGGAACATCCACGGTGACAACCAGATCCACGTCCCGCCGCATCTCGTCCGCACCGACCAGCAGGTGACAACCGGGCAACGACGACAGCGACTCCGGCAGCGTCGCCGGCTCGGCGAAACCGACCTCGACGCTTTTGCCGCACTTGTCCAGCACCAAAGCCAGCGCCAGGCCCGCGCCGATCGTGTCGGCGTCGGGATGGACATGGGCGACCACCGCGATAGTCGCGGCGCCCGAAAGCAATTCGACCGCGCCGCGGGCGTCAACGCGGCCCCCGGCTCCCGCGGCGCGGGCCAGCTCAGTCTTCGCGTCGGTCGTCGTCACCGGTGTCCTCATCACTAGACCCCCGGTAGGGATCGGCCTCCCCCGCCGGCTTGGCCCCGGAACGAACCCGCGCCAGATCGGCGTCCGCGGCGCGGGCACGCGCCAGCAACTCGTCCATCCGCTGCACGGTGTCCAACGTGGTGTCGCGGGTGAAGGTCAGCGTGGGCGTGAATCGCACGCCGGTGCCCGCCCCCACCAGAGTGCGCAGCGCGCCTTTGGCCCGTTCCAGTGCGGCCGCCGCGGCGGCGTAGTCCGGCTCGTCGTCCAGGGTGCGGCCCATCACGGTGTAGAACACCGTCGCATCGTGCAGGTCGGCGGTGACCTTCGTGTCGACGATGGTCACCCCGTCCAGGCCGGGATCCTTGATCTCGAACTCGATCGCCGAGGCGACGATCGTGTTGATGCGTTTGGCCAATCGGCGCGCCCGGGCCGGGTCGGCCATCAGGCGCGCTCCTTCTCGACGAGCTCGTAGGACTCGATGATGTCGCCTTCCTTGATGTCGGAGTAGCCCAGCGTCATACCGCACTCGAAGCCCTCGCGGACCTCGGTCACGTCGTCCTTCTCCCGTCGCAGCGAGTTGATCGTGAGGTTCTCGGTGACCACGACGTTGTCCCGCAACAGGCGGGCCTTCGCGTTGCGCCGCACCACCCCGGAGCTGATCATGCAGCCGGCGATGATGCCCACCTTCGAGGACCGGAAGATCGCGCGGATCTCGGCGCGACCCAGCTCCTTCTCCTCGTAGATCGGCTTGAGCATGCCGCGCAGGGCCTTCTCGATGTCGTCGATCGCCTGGTAGATGACCGAGTAGTACCGGATCTCGACGCCCTCGCGGTTGGCCAGCTCCGTCGCCTTGCCTTCGGCGCGCACGTTGAAGCCGATGATCACCGCGTCCGACGCCGACGCCAGGTTGACGTTGGTTTCGGTGATGCCGCCGACGCCGCGGTCGATAACGCGCAGTTCCACCTCGTCGTCGACCTGGATGCCCATCAGGGCCTCCTCGAGCGCCTCGACCGTACCGGCGTTGTCGCCCTTGAGGATCAGGTTCAGCTGGCTGGTTTCCTTCAGCGCCGAGTCCAGGTCCTCCAGGCTGATCCGCTTGCGCGACCGCGCCGCCAGCGCGTTGCGCTTACGGGCGCTGCGCCGGTCGGCGATCTGGCGGGCGATGCGGTCCTCGTCGACGACAAGGAAGTTGTCACCGGCGCCGGGCACCGACGTGAAGCCGATGACCTGCACCGGACGCGACGGCAGCGCCTCCTCGACGTCGTCACCGTGCTCGTCGACCATGCGGCGGACGCGACCGTAGGCGTCGCCGGCCACCACCGAGTCGCCGACGCGCAGCGTCCCGCGCTGCACCAGCACCGTGGCGACCGGGCCGCGGCCGCGGTCCAGGTGCGCCTCGATCGCCACACCCTGGGCCTCCATGTCGGGGTTGGCCCGCAGGTCCAGGGCGGCGTCGGCGGTCAACAGCACCGCCTCTTCGAGCGCCTTGATATTGGTGCCTTCCTTGGCGGAGATGTCGACGAACATGGTGTCGCCGCCGAAATCCTCTGCAACCAAGCCGTATTCGGTGAGCTGGCCGCGGATCTTCGCCGGGTCGGCGCCCTCCTTGTCGATCTTGTTGACCGCCACCACGATCGGTACGTCGGCCGCCTGCGCGTGGTTGATGGCCTCCACCGTCTGCGGCATCACGCCGTCGTCGGCGGCGACCACCAGGATCGCGATGTCGGTGGCCTTCGCGCCGCGGGCACGCATGGCGGTGAACGCCTCGTGACCCGGGGTGTCGATGAAGGTGATCGGCCGCTCGGTGCCGTCGAAGTCGACGGACACCTGGTACGCGCCGATGTGCTGGGTGATGCCCCCGGCCTCGGCCTCGCGCACGCTGGCGTTCCGGATGGTGTCCAGCAGCCGGGTTTTACCGTGGTCGACGTGACCCATCACGGTCACCACCGGCGGCCGGGTCTGCAGGTCTTCCTCGGTGCCCTCGTCCTCGCCATAGGTCAGGTCGAAGGATTCCAGCAGCTCGCGGTCCTCGTCCTCCGGACTGACCACCTGGACGACGTAGTTCATCTCGCTGCCCAGCAGCTCGAGCGTCTCGTCACCGACGGACTGGGTGGCGGTCACCATCTCGCCGAGGTTGAACAGCGCCTGCACCAGCGAGGCCGGGTTGGCGTTGATCTTGTCGGCGAAGTCGCTCAGCGACGCGCCGCGGGCCAGCCGGATGGTCTCGCCGTTGCCGTGCGGCAACCGCACGCCGCCGACGACCGGCGCCTGCATGTTCTCGTACTCGGCGCGTTTCGCCCGCTTGGACTTGCGACCACGCCTGGGCGCACCGCCGGGACGGCCGAACGCACCGGCGGCGCCGCCGCGCTGACCGGGACGACCGCCGCCGCCACCGCCACCGGGACGGCCGCGGAAACCTCCCGCACCGCCACCCCCGGGCGGGGCGCCGACTCCGCCGCCACCGCCGCGGTAGTTGCCGCCGCCGCCGTCACGGCCGCCGGGACCGCCGGGACGGCCACCGCCGGGTCGCGGGGCGCCGGGCCGGGCCGGGCGGCCCTGACCTGCGGCACCGCCGGGACGGGGCGGCATGTTGCCGGGCGAGGCGCCGGGGCGCGCGCCCCCGGGCCGGGGCGCCCCGGGGCGGGGCACCGGGCGCGGGATCGGCCGGTCGACGGGCTGCGCGGAAGAGAACGGGTTGTTGCCGACGCGCGGGGTGCGGACGCCGGGCTTCGGCGCCGGACCCGGGCGCGGACCCGGCGTCATGCCGGGGTGGGGGCCGGGCTGTCCGGCTGGCTGCCCGGGGGCGGGCGGCGTCGGCTGTCCGGGTGAGGGGCGGCCGGGCACCGCGCCGGGGTGCGCCGGCGCTTCCGCGGGCGCGGCCGGGGCCGCTTGGGCGGCGGCGGTCGTCGTCCCGCCTGCGGCTTCGCCGTTGGCCTCGCCATTGCCGATGGCCTTATCGAGTGCCTGGTCAAGCGATTTGTCCGGACCCTTGGCCGGAGCCTTGGCGGCCGCCTTGGCCGCCGTCTTCTGGGGAGCCGGCTTGCCGCCCCCGAAGGATTCGCGCAGTCGACGAGCGACCGGCGCTTCCACCGTTGACGATGCGGATTTTACGAATTCGCCCTGTTCATTCAGCCGGGCGAGAACTTCCTTGCTGGTAACACCGAGTTCCTTGGCCAACTCGTGTACGCGGGCCTTACCTGCCACTACATCTCCTGTCTAAGAGGCGACAGTCGTGGGGCCGCGCCTCGGGTTTAGCTATGACGCATGGTCATCGGGACTTCACGGTGTGCTCATGTTCTTTGCTACCTGTTCTGTTGCCGTGCTGGTCGAGCGATTCCACGTGCTCGACCAGCGCGGATGTGTCCGGTGGACGGTCGATGCGCAGCGCTCTGGTGAGAGCCCGCCGCCGAATCGCCTGTTGCACGCACTGCGGTACGGGATGCAGCCATGCACCCCGCCCCGGCCGGTTGGCCCTCGTGTCAACGATCACGGCATATTCGCCGTTCCCGTCCGACACAGCCACCACGCGAAGCAGTTCGACGGCCAGCTCTCGCTTTCGGCACCCGACACACGTCCGGACAGGTCCGTCCACACGTCTGTGCGCCCGGGCCGAAGGCTCACGCTGGATCACGGCTCAGTCTAGCGTCACTTATCCGATGGTCAGAACCGCCCAAGGGTGCGCGCGGGGATCCGCTAGCGGTCGTGCGCCATCCCGTGGGTGGCCCCGTGTTCGGGATGGCTCTCCGAATGCGACTCCGATCCCCCCGGCGTATCGCCGCGGATGTCGATGCGCCACCCGGTGAGGCGCGCGGCCAACCGCGCGTTCTGGCCCTCCTTGCCGATGGCCAGGGAAAGCTGGAAGTCGGGCACCACCACGCGCGCGGCGCGGGCGTTCGGGTCGATGATCGACACGGAGACCACCTTGGCCGGCGACAGCGCGTTCGCCACAAAACGAGACGGGTCCTCGTCGTAGTCGATGATGTCGATCTTCTCCCCGGAAAGCTCGCTCATCACGTTGCGGACCCGCTGGCCCATCGGGCCGATGCAGGCCCCTTTCGCGTTCAGCCCGGGAACGTTGGACTTCACCGCGATCTTGGAGCGGTGGCCGGCCTCCCGGGCCACCGCCACGATTTCCACCGACCCGTCGGCGATCTCGGGGACTTCCAGGGAGAACAGCTTGCGGACCAGGTTGGGATGCGTTCGGGACAGCGTGATCAGCGGCTCCCGGGACCCGCGGGTCACGCCGATGACGTAGCAGCGCACCCGGTTGCCGTGTTCGTAGCTTTCGCCGGGCACCTGTTCCGCCGCCGGGATCACGCCTTCAGAGGCCTTGGTCTCGCTGCCCATCCGGACGACGACCAGGCCGCGGGCGTTGGCGCGGTTGTCCCGCTGAATCACGCCCGCGACGATCTCGCCCTCGCGGGTGGAGAACTCACCGTAGGTGCGCTCGTTCTCCGCGTCCCGAAACCGCTGCAGCATTACCTGACGGGCGGTGGTGGCGGCAATGCGGCCGAAACCCTCGGGGGTGTCGTCCCATTCGCTGATGACGTTGCCGTCCTCGTCGGTCTCGCGGGCGACGACCTTGACGGCGCCGGTCTTGCGGTCGATCTCGATGCGCGCGTCGTTCTGGTGGCCCTCGGTGTGCCGGTAGGCGGTGAGCAGCGCCGACTTGATCGTCTCGAGTAGCTCGTTGACCGAGATGCCGCGATCCACCTCGATGGCGTGCAGCGCGCCCATGTCGATGTTCATCAGCGCCGCTCCTCTTCATCGCTAAGCTCTGCATCGTCGCCGGCGCGGTTCATGCTCCGGCCTCCGTCCCGTCGGCCTGGCCCGCCAGGTCCAACTCCGCTTGGGCTGGGGGCGAAAACTCCACCTGGACAACGGCTTTGGCGATATCAGCGAGCGGCAATTCGCGCACCCGGTAGTCCCGTCCTGCGCGGACCACCAGCGCGACGGTGTCGCCGTGCGTCTCGCCGACGCGACCGGTCAGTCGCGCACCGTCCGCGAGAAAGACGTCGACCTTGCGGCCGCGGGCGCGACGGAAATGCTTCGCACTGGTCAGCGGGCGGTCCACGCCCGGGGAACTCACCTCGAGCACATAGCGGTCCGCGACGTCGTCGAGGCCGTCCAGCAAAGTCGACGCCGAGCGCGACAGCGTCGCGATGGTGTCCAGGTCGAGGGCTTTGTCACCGTCGGCGACGACCATGATCCGCGGCGGGCGCGTCCGGGCGTCGATGACCACGTCTTCGATCTCGTATCCAGCGCGCGCGAACTCGTCACCGAGTAGCTCGATCACCTGCGTCTGCGATGGTAGCCCGGTGGTCACGGCGAGCTCCTCATCTTGAGTTGTTCGGTCAGCTGGAGGGCGTCGCCGCCCCGTTGCCCTGCGGGCGGCTCCAGTGTCCTGGCGGAACGCGAAGGCTGCCGTTCCGCGAGAGCAGCTATCAACGATACGCCAGGAATCGCGTCTGACGGCCGGATCGCGTCCTGGCTTCGTACCCACCCCCGCACCGATGGCAGGATGTGTTTGTGTCTAGCGCATTTCCGGTCGTCAACCGGCGGGGCGTGCTCGCCGGCGGCGCGGCTCTGGCTGCGCTCGGGGTGGTGACCTCCGCCTGCGGCGAGTCCCAGCCCAAGCCCCCGTCCGTCGAAGAGCTGCTGGGGCCGCTGGACCAGGCTCGCAAGGACAGCGCGCTGGCCGGTGCCGCCGCGGCGGCCGTCGGCAATCCACCGCAGATCGCCGCCGCGCTGGCCGTGGTCGCGAGTCAGCGTGCCGCGCACGCCCGCGCCCTGTCCACGGAGATCTCGCGGGCCGCCGGCAAGATCACCGCCTCCTCGACCAGCGAGACGACGGGCCCCAGCCCGAGCCCCGCCGAACCGGCGGGGCCGCCGCCGCCTCCGCCGCCGGTGTCCGACGTGATCAACGCCTTGCGTGCCTCGGCGGACAGCGCCAGCCGATTGGTGGCGGGCGAATCCGGCTACCGCGCGGGGTTGCTCGCCTCGATCATCGCGTCCTGCACCGCGTCGTACACGGTCGCCCTGGTGCCCGGGGGCCCGTCGATATGAGCTCCGGCAAGGACGCGGACAACGCGGCGCTGTGCGACGCGCTGGCCATCGAACACTCGACGATCTACGGCTATGGCATGGTCTCGGCGTTGTCGCCGCCCAGCGTCAACGGCCTGGTGGTGGAAGCCCTGTCCCAGCACCGCCAGCGCCGCGACGACGTGATCGCGATGCTGACCGCCCGCAAGGTCAACGCGCCGGTCGCCGCCCCCGGCTACCAGTTGCCGATCCTGGTGGGCAGCGCGGCGGATGCGGCGCGGCTGGCGGCGCGGATGGAAAACGATGGCGCGTCGGCCTGGCGCGTGGTGATCGAGCACGCCGAGACGGCCGACGACCGCGCGTTCGCCGCCACGGCACTGACGCAAAGCGCGGTGATGGCCGCTCGGTGGAACCGGGTGCTGGGCGCCTGGCCCATCACGACGAGCTTTCCCGGCGGAAACGACTAGCGGCGCAAGGGTTTTCAGCGCTACCCGGTCAGGGCGGCCGCGACGTCGGTGGCCAGCGACGGACCGGTGGCCAGCTCGCGCGTCTGTCCGCTGAAGCGGTCGCGCAGTTCCACCACGCCGTTGCCCCAGCCGCGCCCGACCACCAGGATCCATGGCACGCCCAGCAACTCGGCGTCCTTGAACTTGACCCCCGGTGATGCTTGACGGTCGTCGAGCAGCACCTCGACGCCCAACCGGTCCAGGTCGGCGGCCAGCGCGGTGGCCCCGGCGCGGGCGTCCGCGTCTTTGTTGGCGATCACCAGGTGGACGTTGAACGGCGCGACCGAAGACGGCCAGCGCAGGCCCAGCTCGTCGTGGTGCTGCTCGGCGATCACCGCCACCATCCGCGACACGCCGAGGCCGTAGGACCCCATGGTCAGCCGCACCGGCTTGCCGTCCTCACCGAGCACGTCGGCGGCGAAGGCGTCGGTGTATTTGCGGCCGAGCTGGAAGATGTGCGCGACCTCGATGCCCCGGGCCGACACCAGCGGGCCGGCGCCGTCGGGAGACGGATCGCCGTCGCGCACCTCGGCGGCCTCGATGGTGCCGTCGGCGGTGAAATCCCGGCCGGCCACCAAGCCGACGACGTGCCGGCCGGGCTCGTCCGCCCCGGTGATCCAGCTGGTGCCATCCACCACCCGTGGGTCGACGAGGTAGCGAACGCCGTTGTCCCGCAGCGCCTTCGGGCCGATATAGCCCTTCACCAGGAATGGGTATTTGGTGAAGTCGGAGTCGTCGAGCAATGCGTAGTCGGCCGGTTCCAGCGCGGCGCCCAGCCTCTTGTCGTCGACCTCGCGGTCGCCCGGCAGGCCGATGGCCAGCAGCTCCCACTCCCCGCCGGGCTGGCGCACCTTGAGCAACACGTTCTTCAGCGTGTCCGCGGCGGTGACCGTGCGGCCCAGGTCGGCCGTGTTGGCCCAGTCCACCAGGGTGGCGATGGTCGGGGTGTCACCGGTGTCGTGGACCACCGCCTGGGGCAGTCCATCCACGGGCTTGGCCTCCGGGCGGGCGGTGACGACCGCCTCGACGTTAGCCGCATACCCGGATTCCAGGCAGCGCACGAAGGTGTCTTCGCCGACCGGACTTTCGGCCAGGAATTCCTCGGACGCGCTGCCGCCCATCGCCCCCGATACCGCGGACACGATCACGTAGCGCACCTTTAGCCGGTTGAAGATGCGCTGGTAGGCCTCCCGATGCGCGTGATAGGCGGCCTTGAGTCCGGCGTCGTCGACGTCGAAGGAATAGGAGTCCTTCATCAGGAACTCGCGCACCCGCAGGATCCCCGCGCGCGGCCGCGCCTCGTCGCGGTATTTGTTCTGGATCTGGTAGAGCAACACCGGAAAGTCTTTGTAGGAGCTGTATTCACCCTTGACGGTCAGCGTGAACACCTCTTCGTGCGTCGGCCCCAGCAGGTAGTCGTTGCCGCGGCGGTCCTTGAGCCGGAACACGCCGTCGCCGTATTCGGTCCACCGGTTCGAGGTCTCGTACGGCGCGCGCGGCAGCAGGGCGGGAAACAGGATCTCCTGCCCGCCGATCGCGTTCATCTCCTCGCGGACGATGCGTTCGATCTTGCGCAGCACCCGCAGCCCCAGCGGCAGCCAGCTGTACAGCCCGGGCGCGATCGGCCGGATGTAGCCGGCCCGGATCAGAAGTTTGTGGCTGGGCACTTCGGCGTCAGCGGGATCGTCACGCAACGTGCGCAAGAACAGTTCGGACATCCGGGTGATCACAGCGGGCCAGCCTAACTTGTCAGGGATGGGCGCCCGGCAGCCGAGGACCCATGCAAGGCTCCGCGAATCTGATATCACCGGCGCTATCGAAATCGAATCCGGCGCAAAGATCTTGGAGCCGGCCGCCGTCTGCGGCCCGCGGCGTTACAACTCGCCGGCGTCGATCGCTTCCTTGACCTCTTGCGCGTGGGCCACCTGCGCCGGCGTGTAGCCGATCAACAGCGCCGCCGCGCCGACGACGACGGCCACCCCGGCCACCCACAGCAGGCCGTAGGTATAGCCCTGGTCGAGCGCGTGCAACTGGAGGTCGTTCATGATCTTCACCGGGCCGGTGGTGCCGCCCATGTACAGCGTGCGGGAGGTGATCACGGCCTGGATGACGGCCAGCACCAGCGGCCCGCCGAGGCTCTGCAGCATCAACGCGATCGCCGACACCGGGCCGATCTGATCGAAGCCGACACCGGCGATGGCCGCCAGCGTCAGCGGAACGACGCAGATGCCGATGCCGATTCCGCCGACGATGATGGGCAGCACGAGGTTGGGGGCATAGGACACGCCGCGGTGCATGAACGCCCAGCCGTAGAGCATCGCCCAGAACAGCAGAATTCCGCCGCCGATGGTCAACACCCGGGGCGAGAACCGTGACACCAATTGAGAGGAGACGCCCAGGCCGATCCCCATCGCGATGACGAACGGGATGAAGCCGACGCCGGCGCGCAGCGCGCTGTAGCCCAGGATGTCCTGCACGTACAGGCCGATGCATACGGTCAGGCTGAACATGAGTCCGCCGGCCAGGAAGATCGCGGCGAAGGTGAACAGCCGATTGCGGTCCCGGAACAGGTCGAAGGGGACGACGGGGTTTTCGGCGGTGCGCTCCACGATGATGAAGGCGAGCGCGGCGGCCATCGCGACCACGCCCGAGCCGACGGTGGTGAGCGAGACCCAGCCCTTTTCCGGTCCCATCGAGAAGGCGAAAACGGCGGCGGTACACGCCAGCGTGGCCAGCATGGCGCCGGTGGCGTCGAGCTTCATCCGCTCCCGGTTGGTCTCGCGCAGCGCGGTGCGGGCGAGGTAGATCATCACCAGCCCGATCGGCACGTTCACCAGGAAGGCCAGCCGCCACGACACCTCGGTCAGCGCGCCGCCGACGACCAGGCCCATCACCGAGCCGATGGCCGTCATCGCGGCGAACACCGCCGTCGCGAAGTTACGCGCGGGCCCCTTGGGGAAGGTGGTCGCGACCAGCGCCAGCCCAGTCGGCGAGGCGATGGCGGAACCGACCCCCTGGGACAGCCGCGCGATGACCAAGGTCACCTCGTCCCACGCGACCGCGCACAGCACCGAGGAAATGGTGAACAGCGCGACGCCGACGATGAAGGTGCGCTTGCGCCCGATGGTGTCGCCGAGCCGGCCGCCCAGCAGCATCAGCCCGCCGAAGGTGAGCACGTATGCGGTGATCACCCAGCTACGGCCGGCGTCGGACAGGCTGAGCTCGTTCTGGATCTTGGGAAGCGCGACGATGGCGACGGTGCTGTCCATGGTCGCCAGCAACTGCATCCCGCCGATGGCGATCACGGCCGCGATGAAGCGACGGGAAGGCAGCCAGGCCGGGTAGTACTTGCTGATGCGGGTGGAGGCGGTCTCCGCCGGGCGCGTGGAGCGCGCCGGGGCCGGACGATCGGGGCGCGCGGACGTGAAGTTCCGCACCGCGCGCTCACTGTCGTTGAGGGCCGTCATAAAGGGTTACCTTACAGTAATCTTAAGATCCGTTTAAAGCCCGAAAGCCGCCACCGGCCCGATCACGATGATCGCGGGAGGTCGGATGCCCTCGGCTCGGATCTTTTCCGGCGTGTCGGCGAGAGTGGCCCGCAAAGTGTGCTGAGCCGCCGTCGTTCCATGTTGAACCACCAGGACCGGCGTTTCCGCAGGTCGGCCGCCCGCTATGAGTGCGTCGGCGAAAAGCTCGATGCGTTCGACGGCCATCAGCAAAACGATGGTGCCGGAGAGCGCGGCCAGCGCATTCCAATTCACTAACGATTCGGGGTGACCGGGCGCCAGATGTCCGCTGACCACGACGAATTCGTGATTTATGGCCCGATGCGTGACCGGAACGCCGGCCAGAGCGGGCACTCCTATGGCGCTCGTCACACCCGGCACGACGGTGACCGGGATCCCGGCGTCGACGCACGCCTGCACTTCCTCGTAGCCGCGGGCGAAGACGAACGGGTCCCCGCCCTTGAGCCGGACGACGAACTTCCCGGACCGGGCGCGTTCGATCATGACGTCGTTGATCGCGTCCTGCGCCATCGCCCGCCCGTAGGGAATCTTGGCGGCGTCGATGACCTCCACGTGCGGCGGCAGCTCGGCCAAGAGTTCCGGCGGCGCCAGCCGGTCGGCGACCACCACGTCCGCGTGGGCCAGCAGGCGGCGCCCGCGCACGGTGATCAGTTCGGGGTCGCCGGGGCCGCCGCCGACGAGCGCCACCCCACCGCGCACGACGTCGGGGCTCACCGCGCTGTCCGGGGCGATGACCCCGGTCTGCAGCGCCTCCCGGATGGCCGAGCGGATGGCCGCGGACCGGCGGTGCTCGCCGCCGGCGAGCACCCCGACCGATAACCCTTCGTAGCTGAAGGACGCCGGGGTCACCGCGGTCCCTTCCACGGCGACGTCGGCGCGGACGCAGAAGAGGTGACGGCGCTCGGCCTCCGCGACGACGGCCGCGTTCACCTGCGCGTCGTTGGTGGCCGCGATCGCGTACCAGGCCCCGTCGAGGTCACCGTCGCGGTATTCGCGCAGCGACAACGTGATTCCGGTCATCGCCTCGACCGACCTGGTGGCGCTGCGAGAGATGACGTGAACGTCCGCGCCGCTGGCGATGAGCAAGGGCAGCCGGCGCTGGGCAACCGAGCCGCCGCCGACCACGACGACCTTCTTGCCGGCCAGCCGCAGCCCGGCGAGGTAGGCGTTCTCGGTCACCGGGCAAGCCTAGTGGCGACCGCGAGGGCGGCGGTAACGGCGGGCGGCGGCGTGCGCGACGAACCGCGCGACGGCTTGTGGTGCGGCAGCCGGATGGGTGTGCAGATACGAGGCGTGCACTCCGGCGTGCACGACGCCTTCGCGCACGGTATCCGCGTCGTTGCCCCGATAGGCCCAGGCGGGCTGGTAGCCGCCGCTGAATGTGATTGCGGTCCGGTGGAATTCATGCCCCACCGCCCGCTGCCCGGCGGAATAGAGCGGCGAATCGGCCACGGCGACGGCGTCGCGATAGGCCAACGTCAGATTCGGCGTGAACCGCGCGGACCCGGCCAGCACTCCGCACATCGGGTAGCCGTCGAGTTCGGTGGCCAGATAGATGAGGCCCGCGCATTCGGCGTGGATCGGCGCACCGGCGGCGGCCAGCTCGTTGATCTGCCGGCGCACGGCGTCGTTGGCCGAGAGCTCCGCGGTGAACTGTTCCGGGAAGCCGCCGGGCAGCAGCACCGCGTCCGTGCCGTCCGGCAACTCCTCAGCCAGCGGGTCGAATTCGACCACGTCGGCGCCGGCGGCCCGCAGCAGCTCGGCGTGCTCGGCGTAGCCGAAGGTGAACGCCTTACCCGCCGCCATCGCCACGGTGGCGCGCCCGCCGAGCGTCTCCCCCACCGCGGTCGCCGGGTCCCACGCCGTGCAGGTCCGGCTCGCGGCGACATCCGCCACGGCCGCCACGTCGACGTGACGGGCGACCAGGTCGGTCATCGCCTCGACCGCGAGCCGCGCCCGCCGCCCGTACTCCACCGCGGTGACCAGACCCAAATACCTTGTCGGGAGCTCTAATTCGGTGGTGCGCGGAATGGCCCCCAGCACCGCGACACCGGCCTGCTCGCAGGCCTGCCGCAGCACGTGTTCGTGCCGGGCCGAACCGACCCGGTTGAGGATCACGCCGCTGACCCGGGTCGCGGCATCGAACGTCGAAAAGCCATGCAGCAGTGCGGCGATGCTGTGGCTCTGGCCACGCGCGTCGACCACCAGAATCACGGGCGCACCCAGTAGGCCGGCCACGTGGGCGGTGGAGCCTTCCGCGGGACCGGCCGCGGCGGGCCCGATCCGCCCGTCGAAGAGCCCCATCACCCCCTCGATCACCGCGATGTCCGCACCGCCCGAGCCGTGCGCGTACAGCGAGCCGACGAGGTTCTCGCCGACCAGCACCGAGTCCAGGTTGCGGCCGGGACGCCCGGCGGCCAGGCCGTGATAACCGGGGTCGATGAAGTCCGGGCCCACCTTGAACGGTGCCACGACATGACCCGCTCGCCGCAGCGCGCCGATCAAACCCGTTGCCACGGTGGTCTTTCCGCTGCCCGACGCCGGCGCGGCGACGATGACCGCGGGGACACTCACCACTCGATGCCCTTCTGCCCCTTGCGGCCCGCGTCCATCGGGTGCTTGACCTTGGTCATCTCGGTGACCAGATCGGCGGCCTCGATCAACCGCTGCGGGGCATCGCGCCCGGTGATGACCACGTGCTGGTGGCCCGGCCGTGCCAGCAGCACGTCCACCACCTCGTCGACGTCCACCCACCCCCATTTGAGCGGGTAGGTGAACTCGTCGAGCACATAGAAGTCGTGGCGCTGCTCGGCCAGCCGGCGCGAGACCTCCGCCCACCCGTCGGCCGCGGCCGCGGCGTGATCGAGTTCGCTGCCCGCCTTGCGCGACCACGACCAGCCCGCGCCCATCTTGTGCCATTCCACGGGCCCACCGATGTTGTGCTGTTGGTGCACCTGGCCAAGTTGAGCGAAGGCGGTCTCCTCGCCCACCCTCCATTTGGCGCTCTTGACGAACTGGAAGACCGCGACGGAGAGCCCGACATTCCAGGCCCGCAACGCCATTCCGAACGCGGCAGTCGACTTCCCCTTGCCGGGGCCGGTGTGCACCGCCAGCACCGGGGTGTTGCGCCGGGCCTTGGTGCTCAGTCCGTCCTCGGGGACCTGCAGTGGGCGGCCTTGTGGCATCGGCGGTTACCTTTCTCAGGCCGCGTTGCGCACGGCGCGCGTCAGAGAGTCCGCGTGTAGCTGCTCCAGGCGCACGGCCGGCGCCCCGAGGTGGCGGGCCAGTTGCTCGGCCAAACCCAGCCGCACATAGGAGGTTTCGCAGTCCACGACCACGGCGGCCGCGCCCTCGGCCACCAACCGGGCGGCCGCGGCCCGGCTGCGGCCCAACGGGTCCGTTCCGGCGGTGGCCCGGCCGTCGGTCAGCACCACCACCAGGGAACGCCGGGCCCGGTCGCGCGCCTTCTCCCGGACGATCAGTTCACGCGCGGCGAGCAGGCCTTCGGCGAGCGGAGTCTTGCCGCCGGTGTCGAACCGGGCCAGCCGCCGGCCGGCGATGTGCGCCGACGATGTCGGCGGCAGCAGCAGCCGCGCCTCCTGCTGGCGGAACGTGATCACGGCGACCTTGTCGCGGCGTTGGTAGGCGTCGCGCAGCAGCGACAACGTCGCGCCGCTCACCGCGGCCATCCGGTCGCGCGCCGCCATCGAGCCCGAGGCGTCCACGACGAAGATGACCAGGTTGCCTTCGCGCCCCTCCCGGATCGCCCGCCGCACGTCATCCGGCCCCGGGCGCAGGGGGCCGGACCCGGCACGCTCGGCGGCCGACAGCAGGGTGGCGAACAGGTGGAGCCCATGCGCGCCGGAAGTCGTGTCGTTTCCGTCGGTGGCCGCGATCACGCTGCCGCTGGCGTTGCGGGCCCGTGATCGCCGCCCCGGCGCGCCCGTGCCGACCCCGGGCACCGTCAGCGCGCGGGCGCGGAAGGTCTTTGACGGCGGCGCGCTGGAGCGCGGCTGGTCGTTGCCCATCGAGTTCGGTGATTGCGGCAGCTTCGACGCCGACGATGAATTCGATTGCTCCCCAGTGCCTTCCAAGGACTGACCGCCGCCCGGCGGGTCGGGTTCCGGCTCGTGGTCGTCGTCGCCGGCTTGCGCCAGCGCCTCGTCGAGCTGGTCGCGGTCGATGCCGGGGTCGTCGAACGGGTCGCGGCGGCGCCGATGCGGCAACGCCAGCTCGGCGGCCACCCGGACGTCTTGCTCTTCGACGGACTTGGCCCCACGCCAGGCGGCGTGCGCGGCGGCGGTGCGGGCCACCACCAGATCGGCCCGCATCCCGTCGACGTCGAACGCCGCGCATACCGCCGCGATGCGCCGTAACTCGTTGTCCGGCAATACCACCTCGCCGACGAGCGCCCGCGCGGCGGCGATGCGCCGGACCAGTTCGGCCTCGGCGTCGACGTAACGCTCGGCGAACGCGTCCGGGTCGGCCTCGTAGGCCATGCGCTGCCGGACGACCTCCACCCGCACGTCGACGTCACGGGACGCGTGCACGTCAACGGTGAGACCGAACCGGTCCAGCAGCTGCGGACGCAGCTCGCCCTCCTCGGGATTCATGGTGCCGATCAGCACGAACCGGGCCTCGTGCGAATGCGAGATCCCGTCGCGTTCGATGTGCACCCGGCCCATCGCCGCGGCGTCGAGCAGCACGTCCACCAGATGGTCGTGCAGCAGATTGACCTCGTCGACGTACAGCACGCCGCCGTGCGCGCGCGCCAACAGTCCCGGCGAGAACGCGTGCTCGCCGTCGCGCAGCACCCGCTGCAGGTCCAACGAGCCGATCACCCGGTCTTCGGTTGCGCCGAGCGGCATTTCGACAAGGCCGGCGCCCGCGTCACCGGTCGCCTCGGACAGCAACGCCGCCAGGCCGCGCACGGCCGTCGACTTGGCCGTGCCCTTCTCGCCCCGGATGAGCGCACCGCCGATCTCCGGGCGCACCGCGCACAGCAGCAGCGCGAGGCGCAGCTGGTCGTGCCCGACGATCGCGCTGAACGGATACGGCTTCACGGGAGCTCCGTCAGGCCGGCGCCCGGCCAGCCGGTCGACGATGCCGGCGGGGTATCCCCCTGAGGAGGCGGGCGTGGGGGCTTCAGCATCGGCACGTGCGGAACGCCGTCGTCGACGAAATCTTCACCGGCGCGGACGAACCCATGCTGGGCGTACATGTCCGACAGGTAGGTCTGCGCATCGATCCGGCACGGGTAGTCGCCGACCTCGGCCAGGGCGGCGCGCAGCAATCGGGTGGTGTGGCCCTGCCCGCGCGCGCTGCGTTTGGTGCACAACCGGCCGATCCGGAACGTCTTTCGGCCGCCGGCGTGCTCCTCCATCAACCGCAGCGTGCAGATCACCTCGCCGTCGGGCGTCTCCAGCCAGAAGTGCCGCGTTTCGGCGAGCAGGTCGCGCCCGTCCAGCTCCGGGTACGGGCAGGCCTGCTCCACCACGAACACCTCCACCCGCAACTTGAGCAGCTCGTAAAGGGTCCGGGCGTCAAGGTCTTTGGCCCAGGACCGACGCAACGCTTCACTCATGACCGAACCCCCGAATCGGACTGCAACCCCAACACCTCGGTTCCCCAGGACCACACCTCGTCGTACAACGCCGGCTCGCGGGACAGCTCCACCCCTAGCGACGGCACCATCTCTTTGAGCGTGGGCAGCCAGGATTGATAGCGGCCGGCGAAGCACCGCTCCAACACCTCGAGCATGGCCGACACGGCCGTCGATGCTCCCGGCGAGGCTCCCAGCAGCCCGGCGATGCTGCCGTCGGCGGCGGCCAGCACGGTGGTGCTGAAGTCCAGCACGCCTCCCTTGCGCCGGTCCCGCCTGATCACCTGCACGCGCTGACCGGCCACGGTCAGCTCCCAGTCGGAACCCGCTGCGCTGGGGGCGAATTCGCGCAGCGCGTGGATGCGGTCCGGTTCGGACAGCCGCAGCTGGTGAATCAGGTAGTTGATCAGTGTCAGCTGGGTGAGGCCGACCCCGAGCATGGCCATTGCGTTGTCCGGCTTCACCGAGCGGGGCAGGTCGCTGAGGCGGCCGTGTTTCAAGAACTTGGGTGACCAGCCGGCGTACGGCCCGAACACCAGCCAGGATTTGCCGTTGACGAACCGGAGGTCCAGGTGCAGCGCGCCGAGCGGCGGGGCCCCCGGCGCCGGGACCCCGTACACCTTGGCCCGGTGCGCGGCGGTGAGCGCGGGGTTGTCGGTGCGCAGAAACCGGCCGCCGATGGGGAACCCGGCGAAGCCCCTGACCTCGTGAATGCCGGCCTTCTGCAGCAGCGGCAGCGCGTCGCCGCCGGCCCCGATGAAGACGAATTTGGCGTTCAGCCGGCGCTTTTCGCCGGTGCGGCGATTGCGGATCAGCAGCGTCCAGCTGCCGTCCGATTGCCGGGTCAGGTCGCGGACCTCGTGGCCGAACAACGCGGTGGCGCCGCCCTGCACGCAGTAGCCGATGAGCTGTCGGGCCAGTGCACCGAAGTCGACGTCGGTGCCGTGGGGGGCCCAGTTGAGCGCGGTCGGTTCGGAGAAGTCGCGCCTGGCGGCCATGAACGGTAGCCGGCGGGCGAACTCTTGCGGATCGTCGATGAATTCGGTGCCGGCGAACAGTGGGTTGGGAGCCAGGGCCTGCTGCCGTCGGCGCAAGAACTCGACGAGCTGCGCCCCGCGCACAAAGCTCACGTGCGGGAGCGGGTTGAGGAAGCCGGTGTCGGTCAGGATCCCGTTCTCGGCGGCGTAGGCCCAGAATTGGCGGGTCACCTGGAACTGCTCGTTGATGCGCACCGCTTTGGTGATATCGATCGAGCCGTCCGGGTTCTGCGGGGTGTAGTTGAGCTCGCACAGCGCGGAGTGCCCGGTGCCGGCGTTGTTCCACGGACTGCTGCTTTCGGCCGCGACGGCGTCCAGGCGTTCGACGATGGTCATGGACCAGTCGGGCTGCAGCCGCCGCAGCAACGCACCCAGGGTTGCGCTCATGATGCCCGCGCCCACCAGCACGACGTCCGTCCGTGCGGTTCGGGCTAGCGATGACACCTGCTCCTGGTCCTTCCGTCGACTGTGCCGGTTCCCAGGCTATCCCGAGGCAAACGCGGCACGGACGGCGTGCGCCTCCCCATCGCCAGCAAAACCTCTAAGCTGGCCTCGTGACTGGCTGGGTGCCCGATGTCCTGCCCGGTTATTGGCAGCGCACCATCCCCCTCGGGCCCGACCCGGTCGGCGAGGGCGAGATCGTCGCGACGCTGATCCGACGCGGTGAGCCCGCCGGACCCTCCGGCGCGGGTCACGCGGTGCTGGCCGTGCATGGCTACACGGACTACTTCTTCAACACGGCGCTGGCCGACCACTTCGCCGACCGCGGCTTTGCCTTCTACGCGCTGGACCTACAGAAATGCGGCCGGTCGCGCCGCGACGGCCAGACACCGCACTTCATCACCAACCTCGACGACTACGACGCCGAACTCGACCACGCTCTGGCGGCGATCCGCGAGCACCATCTACCCGCCAAGGTTTTGGTGTACGGCCATTCCTCCGGTGGGCTCATCGTGTCGTTATGGCTGGACCGGCTCCGCCGGCGCGACGCCGCAGCCCACGCCGGCATCGGCGGTCTCGTGCTCAACAGCCCGTTTTTGGACCTGCACGGCCCGGCGGTGCTGCGCCATTCGGTGACCTCGGCGCTGATCGCCGGCCTGTCCCGCGTGCGGTCCAGGGTGGTGGTCCGGGCGCCCACCGAGGGCGGCTACGGCACCACCCTGCACCGCGACTACCACGGCGAGTTCGACTACGACCTGCAGTGGAAACCGGTGGGCGGCTTCCCGATCACGCTCGGCTGGCTGCACGCCATCCGCCGCGGCCACGCCCGGCTGCACCGCGGGCTCGACGTCGGGGTGCCAAACCTCATCCTGCGCTCGGACCACACCGTGCGGGAAACCAGCGACGCGGCGTCCATGCAGTGCGGCGACGCGGTTCTCGACGTCACCCAGATTGCCAGGCGGGCCGGATGCATCGGGAATCACAGCACCATCGTGCCGATCGGCGACGCCAAACACGACGTCTTCCTCTCGCTGCCGCAGCCTCGGCGGGCGGCCTACCGCCAGCTCGACCTCTGGCTGGACCGCTACCTCCACATCGACCGCACCGAGCCCTCTTCGAGGATGGGGTGACGGGTTGGAGACATATGACATCGCCATTATCGGAACCGGCTCGGGCAACACCCTTCTCGACGATCAGTTCACCGGCAAGCGTGCGGCGCTGTGCGAGCACGGCACGTTCGGCGGCACCTGCCTGAACGTCGGGTGCATCCCGACCAAGATGTTCGTCTACGCCGCCGAAGTCGCCACGACGATCCGGGACGCGGCGCGCTTCGGTGTCGACGCGCACGTCGACCGGATCCGCTGGGACGACATCGTCTCGCGGATCTTCGGACGTATCGATCCGATCTCGATGAGCGGCGAAGATTACCGCCGCGCGTCACCCAGCATCGACTTGTACGACCAGCACACCCGGTTCGGACCGGTTCAACCCGACGGGCGCTACTTGTTGCGCACGGACGGGGGCGACGAATTCACCGCCGATCAGGTGGTGATCGCGGCGGGGTCCCGCCCGGTCATCCCTCCCGCGATCCTCGACTGCGGTGTCGCCTATCACACCAGCGACACGATCATGCGGATCCCGGAGTTGCCCGAGCACCTGGTGATCGTCGGGAGTGGCTTCGTGGCAGCTGAATTCGCCCATGTCTTTTCCGCCCTCGGGGTCCGGGTGACATTGGTCATCCGCGGCAGCTCGATGCTGCGGCACTGTGACGACACCATCTGTAAACGCTTCACCCGCATCGCCGCAGCTAAATGGGAACTGCGCACACACCGAAACATCGTGGGCGGCACCAACAACGGCTCCGGCGTCGCGCTGCGCCTCGACGACGGGTCGACGCTGGACGCCGACCTGCTGCTGGTCGCGACCGGGCGGGTGTCCAACGCCGACCTGCTGGACGCCGAACAGGCCGGTGTCGAGGTCGAGAGCGGCCGGGTGGTGGTCGACGAATACCAACGGACTTCGGCGCGTGGTGTTTTCGCCCTCGGCGACGTTTCGTCGCCATACCAGCTCAAGCACGTCGCCAACCACGAGGCCCGCGTCGTACAGCACAACCTGCACTGCGACTGGGACGACACCGAGTCGATGGTGATGACCAACCACCGCCACGTACCGTCGGCGGTGTTCACCGACCCTCAGCTGGCATCCGCCGGACTGACCGAAAACCAGGCCATCGCACAGGGATTCGATGTCTCGGTCGCGATACACGACTACGGCGACGTCGCCTACGGCTGGGCCATGGAGGACACCACCGGGATAGTCAAGCTGATCGCCGAGCGCAGCACCGGCCGTCTGCTGGGCGCGCACATCATGGGCCACCAGGCGTCGTCGATCATCCAACCCCTGATCCAGGCGATGAGCTTCGGGCTCACCGCCCACGAGATGGCCCGCGGCCAGTACTGGATTCATCCGGCGCTGCCCGAGGTGGTCGAGAACGCGCTACTCGATCTGTCCTAGTGGCGATCGCAAGCGCGGCGTAGCCGGGCGCTGGGGGCACCTCCCGCTTGCGGGGGACGGGTCGCCACTGTTGGTGCAGCTCAACGCTTTTGGCACTGCGGGCACAGGCCGTGCAGGGTCAGGCCCGCGGCCTCGGACAGCGCGAAGGAACTGCCCGCCATCGCGTGTTCGAGCGCCGAACTGAGCTGCCGGGCGGGCACCTCGATGATCGAGCCGCACTCGGTACATACGGCGTGGTGGTGCGGCGCGGTGGCCATCCCGTAGGTGGTGACACCGCCGTCGAGGGTCAACGGGTGCAGCACTCCCTGGCCGACCAGGGTGGTCACCGTGCGATAGATGGTCGCCACGTCGGGAGCCTGGGCCCCGTGCGGCAGGCACGCCCGCACCCGCTTGTGGATCTCCGCCACCGGCAGATGGCCGTCGACCGGCTCGAGCACCGCCAGCACCTGGATCCGCGAGGACATCCGCCGCAGCCCCCGGGCGCGCAGGAGATCGCCGATCCGGGCGGTGGCGGACGGGTCCAGTGCCGGCGGCTTGGGCGTCACCCGTTCAGTGTCGCGCCGCCGCGGTGGGCGCGCCAGCTTTCGGCCGAATTCGCCCTGCACCGGCCCCGGGATTCCTGCAACCTACTTGCATCTGGCTGACGACGGCACATACAGTCGTGCGGGTTGTTCCGTTCCATGCCCGATGCTGGAAGGACCCTGGAGGAACCCAGTGGTCAGTACTGAGTTCGGTCGGCGCCCGTCATGGACGACCAGGCTGCGCAGCGCCCTGACACCGGCGGAGTGGGGGCGGCTCGCATCGATGTCGGCGATCATCGTCGCGCTCCACGTGGTCGGTTGGTTCGCCCTGGCGGCCTTCGTGGCCCCGGCGCAATTCAGCTTGGGCGGCAAGGCATTCGGGGTCGGCGTCGGGTTGACGGCCTACACCCTGGGAATGCGGCACGCGTTCGACGCCGACCACATCGCCGCCATCGACAACACCACCCGCAAGCTGATGAACGACGGGCAGCGGCCGCTCGCGGTCGGATTCTTCTTCTCGCTGGGCCATTCCACGGTGGTCTTCGCGCTGGCGGTCCTGCTGGCGTCCGGGGTCAAGACGTTCGTGGGACCGGTCCGCGACGACTCCTCGAAGCTGCATCACTACACGGGACTGATCGGCACGGGCGTCTCCGGTGTGTTCCTCTATGCGATCGCCCTCCTCAACGTCGTCGTGCTGGTGGGCATCCTGCGGGTGTTCACGCGGGTCCGCCGCGGCGGCTACGACCCCGACACCGACGGGGCAGAACTGGAACGGCACTTGGACAACCGGGGACTGATGAACCGATTACTCGGCCGCTTCACCAAATCGGTCACCAAGTCATGGCACTCCTACCCCGTCGGGCTGCTGTTCGGGCTCGGGTTCGACACTGCCACCGAGATCGCGCTGCTGGTCCTGGCGGGCACCAGCGCGGCCGCCGGGTTGCCGTGGTACGCCATCCTGTGTCTGCCCGTGCTGTTCACCGCCGGCATGTGCCTCCTGGACACCATCGACGGCTCGTTCATGAACTTCGCCTACGGCTGGGCCTTTTCGAATCCGGTCCGCAAGATCTACTACAACATCACCATCACTTCGCTGTCGGTGGTCGTCGCGCTGCTGATCGGCAGCGTCGAACTCCTCACCCTGTTCGCCGAGCAGTTCGGCTGGCGGGGCGCGTTCTGGAGCTGGATCGGCGGGCTGGACCTGGGCGCCGTCGGCTATTTCATCGTCGGCGCGTTCGTCGTCACCTGGGCGGTGGCGTTGCTCGTCTGGCGCTACGGGCGCCTCGAACAGAAGTGGACGTCGCCTTAGAAACCGCGAACCCGGAGAGCGGCTGCGCATCCTGGGCCGTCGGTGTAGAACAGTGCTCATGAGCCTCGCTGCGGCCGGACGCCGGTGATCGGCTGTGCATGAGCTGTCGCTGTGCGAAGCGATCGCCGGTGTGGTCAAGACGCATGCCGACGGTCGGCACGTCGACGTCGTGCGCGTGCGGATCGGGGCGCTGCGCCAGGTGGTGCCCGAGTCGCTGTCGTTCTGCTGGACGCTCGTGCGGGACGCCGAGGACATGCCCGGCGCCGAGCTGGAACTCGAGTGCGTCGGCGCCGAGGTGCGCTGCCGCGCGTGCGGCCGGCACTCGGAGATCACGTCGGCCTGGTCGATCTGGTGTCCCGAGTGTGACAGCTCCGACGTCGAGGTGTTGCGCGGCAACGAATTCTTGGTGACGTCGTTGGACGTCTCATGAAACTGGCCCGCTCCGAACGGATTTGACCATGGGTAGATTTCATCGGCATGACGACGGGACCGTGCACACCCACGAGCACGACGACCCGGATCACCGGCACGGCGATCACGGCCAATACCAGACCGGCAAGCAGCGGGTCGACGTGCTGGAGGCGATCTTCGCGGAGAACGACCTGCTCGCCGACGCCAACCGCGCGGCGTTCGAGAGCAGCGGGGTGCGCACCCTCAACCTGATGAGCTCGCCGGGATCGGGCAAGACGACCGTCCTGCAGGCCACGCTTGACGAGCTCGCCGGTGAGCTTGCCATCGGGGTGATCGAGGGCGACATCGCCACCGACCTGGACGCGGCCAAGCTCAGCGGTCGAGGCGCCCAGGTGTCACTGCTCAACACCAGCAACGGTTTTGGCGGCGAGTGCCATCTCGACGCGCCCATGGTGAACCGCGCACTGCCGGGTCTCGACCTGCCCGCGCTGGACCTGGTGATCATCGAGAACGTCGGTAATCTGGTCTGCCCGGCCGAGTTCGACGTGGGCGAGCACGCTAAGGCCATGGTCTACTCCGTGACCGAGGGCGAGGACAAGCCGCTGAAGTACCCGGTGATGTTCCGCTCGGTGGATGTGGTGTTGCTCAACAAGATTGACTTGGTTCCGTACCTCGACGTCGATGTCGACGAGTACATCGCCCACGTGCGCAAGGTCAATGCGACGGCGACGATCCTGCCGCTCAGTGCGCGGACCGGGGCGGGGATGGGCGCTTGGTTCGGCTGGCTGCGACGATTCGCCGCGGACGCGCCGGCCTGACGGTCCGCTCTTGCAAGGCTTTCGCATGATCTCGGGGCATCGGCGCGGCCGACGATTGCTCCCCGAGCGGCGCGAAAGTGTATGCAACGGTTGTCTAACTACTTGGTACCGCAGAGACGTTGACACGCTGGGCGGTGAAGAGTAGACCCAGAAATTAGCGCTGCGCAAGTGGGCCGACGGTCGACTCCGGTGGCGCAGGGGCCTCAGCCCGGCCCCGGAAAGCTGCAGCATGCCAACAGAAGCAGCAGTCAAAGCGGAAGAAACATTGATTCATGTCCTATGGATTAATGCGGGGCTCAGTTGTGATGGCGATTCGGTGGCGTTGACTGCCGCCACCCAACCCACGATCGAGGAGATCGCCCTGGGGGCTCTACCGGGGCTTCCGAAGGTCGCCGTGCACTGGCCGCTCATCGATTTCGAGTGCGGACCCAGCGGAGGGGCGGACGATTTCCTGTCGTGGTTCTTCAAAGCCGATCGCGGCGAGCTCGAACCGTTCGTGCTCGTCGTCGAGGGATCGATCCCCAACGAGAAGATCAAGGAGGAGGGCTACTGGTGCGGGTTCGGCAACGACCCGGCCACCAACCAGCCGATGACCACCAGCGAGTGGCTCGACCGGCTGACGCCCAAGGCCACCGCGGTCGTCGCGGTCGGGACCTGCGCCACCTACGGCGGCATCCACGCCATGGCCGGTAACCCGACCGGGGCGATGGGGGTGCCCGACTACCTGGGGTGGGACTGGAAGAGCAAGGCCGGCATTCCCATCGTGTGCGTGCCCGGTTGCCCGATCCATCCCGACAACCTGTCGGAGACGCTGACCTACCTGCTCTACATGGCGACCGGTCAGGCGCCGATGATCCCGCTCGACGACGCGCTGCGCCCCGCGTGGTTGTTCGGCGCCACCGTGCACGAGGGTTGCGACCGGGCCGGATACTACGAGCAGGGCGACTTCGCCACCGAATACGGATCGCCGAAATGCATTGTCAAGCTTGGCTGTTGGGGTCCGGTGGTCAAATGCAACGTGCCCAAACGGGGATGGATCAACGGTGTCGGCGGTTGCCCCAACGTCGGTGGGATCTGCATCGGCTGCACGATGCCGGGATTCCCCGACAAGTTCATGCCGTTCATGGACGAACCGCCGGGCGGCAAGGTTTCGACGACCGCCGTGGGCCTGTACGGAACCGTGATTCGCAATCTGCGGGGCATCACGTCGCGCACCGTCGACAAGGAACCGCGGTGGCGCCACAACGGTAACCAACTCACCACCGGAGCGCGCCGCACCTGGTAGGTCACCTACCGGGTGGGCGCGCTTCGTTCTCAAGTCTGAGCTCTCGAGCTCAAGAGCCCACAGCGGGAAGAAGAAGTGCGATGACAACCATCATTCCGGAGCCCACCCACGCCAAGCGGGAACCCGGCCAACTGGTCGACATGGCCTGGGACCCCATCACCAGGATCGTGGGCAGCTTGGGCATCTACACCAAGATCGACTTCGAGAACCGCGAAGTCGTCGAGTGCCACAGCACCTCGTCGATCTTCCGCGGCTACTCGATCTTCATGAAGGGCAAGGATCCTCGCGACGCCCACTTCATCACCAGCCGCATCTGCGGTATCTGCGGTGACAACCACGCGACCTGCTCGTGCTACGCGCAGAACATGGCGTACGGCGTCAAGCCACCGCACCTCGGCGAGTGGATCGTCAACCTCGGTGAGGCCGCGGAATACATGTTCGACCACAACATCTTTCAGGAGAACCTGGTCGGCGTGGACTTCTGCGAGAAGATGGTGTCCGAGACCAACCCGAGTGTGCTTTCGCTCGCCGAGAAGACGCCCGCGCCTCAGGCCGAGGCCCACGGGTACCGGACGATCGCCGACATCATGCGGTCGCTCAACCCGTTCACCGGCGAGTTCTACCGCGAGGCGCTGGCCGTCAGCCGCTGGACGCGAGAGATGTTCTGCCTCATGGAGGGTCGCCACGTGCACCCGTCCACGCTGTACCCCGGTGGGGTCGGCACCGTCGCGACGATTCAGCTGATGACCGACTACATGACCCGGCTGATGCGGTACGTGGAGTTCATGAAGAAGGTCGTGCCCATGCACGACGACCTGTTCGACTTCTTCTACGAGGCGCTGCCCGGTTACGAGAAGGTCGGGCTGCGCCGCACCCTGCTCGGCTGCTGGGGCTCCTTCCAGGACCCCGAGGTGTGCAACTTCGCATACAAGGACATGGAGCAATGGGGCAACGCCATGTTCGTGACCCCGGGCGTGGTGGTCGATGGCAAACTGCTCACCCACTCGCTGGTGGACATCAACCTCGGCATCCGGATCCTCTTGGGCAGTTCGTATTACGACGACTGGACCGAGCAGGAGATGTTCGTCAAGACCGATCCCCTGGGCAACGCGGTGGACCGGCGCCACCCGTGGAACCAGCACACCAACCCGCACCCGCAGAAGCGGGACATGGACGGCGGCAAGTACAGCTGGGTGATGTCGCCGCGCTGGTTCGACGGCAAGGACCACCTGGCGCTGGACACCGGCGGCGGCCCGCTGGCCCGGTTGTGGTCGACCGCGCTGGCCGGCCTGGTCGACATCGGCTACGTCAAGGCGACCGGCAACAGCGTCAAGATCAACCTGCCCAAGACCGCGCTCAAGGGTCCGGTCGAGTTCGAATGGAAGGTGCCCAAATACGGCAGCAACACCATCGAGCGCGACCGGGCGCGCACCTACTTCCAGGCCTACGCGGCGGCGTGCGCGTTGCACTTCGCCGAGAAGGCGTTGACCGAGATCCGTGCCGGCCGCACCAAGACGTGGGAGAAGTTCGAGGTGCCCGACGAAGCCATCGGGTGCGGCTTCACCGAGGCGGTGCGCGGCGTGCTCAGCCACCACCTGGTGATCCGGGACGGCAAGATCGCCAACTACCACCCGTACCCGCCCACCCCGTGGAACGCCAACCCGCGCGACAGCTACGGCACACCCGGGCCGTACGAGGACGCGGTGCAGGGTCAACCGATCTTCGAGGAGAACAGCCGGGAGAACTTCAAGGGCATCGACGTCATGCGCACGGTGCGCAGCTTCGATCCGTGCCTGCCCTGCGGTGTGCACATGTACCTGGGCAAAGGCAAGACCCTGGAGAGACTGCACACGCCAACTCAGTCACCCGTCGGGGAGTGAGGAGATGGTGGATCGCCCGGAAACCCTTGACGACAGTGCGGCGCGTTGGCGCACAGCGGGCGATCGGATCCAGACCCTGCTGGATTCCTGCGCGGCGAGCGGGGGGGCCGCGCAGGAACGCGCGAGGGAGTTGGTCCGGGAGGTGGTCGGGCTCTACGGGGCCGGGCTGGAACGGATCATGCTGCTGGCTCAAGAGGGCTCCCGGGACGGACCAGGCCCGGGCCTGGCCGAGCGGCTGGCCACCGACGACCTGGTGGCCAGCCTGCTCCTCGTCCACGGCCTGCACCCCCACGACGTGCACCGCAGGGTGTCCGACGCGCTCGACCGGGTGCGGCCGTACCTGGGCTCGCACGGTGGTGACGTC